>JBEIJG010000042.1:0-12711 GCA_040380385.1 Phycisphaeraceae bacterium
AAGACATTTGCGAGCAAAGCGACAGCTCGGAATACGGGCGCAAGCGTGACGAACGTGGGGATTTCTGCGGTCTCCGCAAGCCTCTCGAGCACGATGGCGAGAAAGATTCCTGCGCCGCCGAGTGCGCCCACTGCGCCGAAGAGCACCGTCGCGGCGACGCGGCGAGGATTCGGCATGTCGTCGAACTGGCGCGTTTCCGTATCGAGGCGCGCGGTGAGCGAGTCGACGATCGACGTTCCGCACTCCGGGCAGTTTCCCGTCGCCGCAAGACCTTCAAGGTCGTAGCCGCACTTGGTGCAGGGAAGGGTGTGGCGGATTGTGGACGGTGACACGTGCGAGAATCGTTTGAAAGTCGGTGGGTGAGTGTGGTGATCGGTCGCGAGAGAACTGGGTTTCACGCTTCGCGGGCGCATGTTCGCGCCGCGCGACCGAGCGGATCCGAACGACTGACGAGTTCAGAGATTGCAGCCTGTTACACTCTTGCGATGCAAGACAGAATTGCAGCGCTTCGGACGAACATTGTTTCCGTCTACATGGGAAATGTGCAGGCTGTGGACCGCCTGATCGTCTGTCTGCTCGCGCGTGGTCACGCGCTGATTGAGGATGTTCCGGGCGTTGGGAAGACGGTCTTGGCGAACGCGCTCGCGCGCTCGGTGCGGTGCAGTTTTAGTCGCATTCAATGTACGCCGGACTTGCTGCCTTCGGACGTCACAGGCACGAGCATCTACCGACAAGATGCGGGTAGTTTTGAATTCCGCGAGGGACCGATTTTCGCCAACGTCGTGTTGGCCGACGAAATCAATCGAACGACGCCGCGCACGCAAGCGGCAATGCTCGAAGCGATGTCGGATGGGACGGTGTCTGCCGAAGGTGGTGTCCATCACCTCCCGCAGCCATTTCTCGTCGTCGCGACGCAAAATCCCTACGAATTCGAGGGAACCTACTTCCTCCCTGAGAATCAGCTTGACCGCTTTTTGATGCGGATTTCGCTGGGCTACCCGTCGCCTGATGATGAAGCGCGCATCTTGTTGAAACAGCCCGCGCGCACGGCGCTCCCTGATCTCAAGCCTGCGATGACGAAAGATGAAGTGGTCGCCGCGCAACTCGAAGTGGATCGCGTTCGGATGGCGCAGGAACTCGTCGATTACATCATCGCGATCGCCACCGCCACGCGAAACAGCGAAGACCTCCAAGTTGGAATCTCGCCCCGTGGAGCGCTTGCGCTTGCAGCTGCCGCGCGCGCGACGGCGTACATCTCGGGTCGCGATTACTGCGTGCCTGACGACATTGTTTCGAATGTCCTCGTCGTGTGTGCGCACCGCGTGATTAGCCGTACCTACATGCATCAAGGCGACACGATGACAACGCGGCGCATCATGCAGCGCGTTCTTGAGAGTGTGCCAAGCCCAGTGTGAGCGCGCGACGAAAACGTGAGGATTTCCGCATGAAACGCGCAGTTGTCCTTCTCTCTGGCGGCCTCGATAGCGCGACGGTACTCGCGTGGATGCGTCGCGAAGGCTACGCATGTCATGCGTTGAGCTTCCGCTATGGCCAGCGTCACGAGATCGAACTCGCGCGTGCCGCCGAACTCGCACACGTGCTCGGCGCGGTCGAGCACAAGGTTGCGGAGATTGACTTGCGCGCGTTTGGTGGAAGTGCGCTCACTGCAGATATTGATGTTCCGAAAGATCGCGCAGACGGCGAGATTTCGAGCGGTGTTCCGATCACGTATGTTCCGGCGCGCAACACGATTTTCCTCGCGTTTGCGCTCGCCTACGCCGAGACGATTCGGTCGAGTGACATCGCGATCGGCGTGAATGCGATCGACTATTCGGGCTATCCCGATTGCCGGCCTGAGTTCATCGCGTCCTTCGAGCGCCTTGCGAATCTGGCGACCGCCGCTGCGACCGAAGACGGCGCACGCTTCAAGATCCACACGCCGCTCCAAATGCTGTCGAAGGCGGGCATCGTTCGCCTGGCCGTCGAACTCGGCGTCCCTGTTGGTCGCACGCTCTCCTGCTACGACCCGCTGCCCAATGGTGTCCCGTGCGGCCACTGCGATGCGTGCATTCTCCGTCGCAAGGGTTTCGCGGAAGCTGGCGTCGTCGACGGCGGGTGAGTGCGGGTTCGACGCGGGCAAGGCGCGCGAGACGGATGCCACGGCTTTCGAGGTTCGTATCGAGCGTTTTCGCCGCGTTTCAGGCTTTCGATGGAATACCGAATGTTCCGCGCGCGTCGGCGCACGCATGTTGACTTCTCATCGCGCGTCCATCACCCGAATCAAGTTGGTGCGGCTCGGCATCGCGTCACTTCTCTTCGCCACCGTCCCAGCCTGCACTTCGTACTACCGCACCCCAGGCGGGCCGGCGCCGATCGGCGAGATGACAGCGCCGACGATCGCGGAGAAGTTGAAAGCACAGCCGGAGAGCCCGATTCCCGCGACGATTGCGCTCGTTCGTGTGCAAGAGGGCTACTACTCCTCGCGCTCCGTCGCGGGGGTGCGACGCGGCGGCGTTTCCATCGTGACCGCCGATGATCTCGAACTTCCGGAAGACGTCCAGCAGATCGCGAAATGGCCGGAAATCCGCGCGATCACGCGACTCACCGCCGTACTCGTGCCGCAGGCCCGAAGCGATTCTGAGCCCTTTTCGAGCATGCTTGCTTTGCGCGAAGGCGCCGCAAGTTTGCATGCCGACATCCTCGCGCTCTACACGATCGATACGACATTCCGCGTCGACGATTTCTCGCCGGGCGCGCTTGGTTTGGTGACACTCGGGCTCGCGCCGACGAAGAGCGCCGTCGTCAACTCGACCGCGAGTTTGGCGTTCATCGATGTGCGAACGGGCTTCGTCTACGGAACAGCCGAAGCCTCTGCGCGCGACGATCAGGCCGCGAACTCGTGGACTTCGGAGGACGCGATCGACCAGTGCCGCCGACGCGTCGAGCGCGAATCGCTCGTGAAGCTCTTCGCACAGGCACAGTCGGCCTGGGCTGAAATCGCGGCCGCGCGGAAGGCGGAACTGTCCGCAGCCAAGCCACCTGTGACGACATCGAAAGACGCGGGGTCGACCATTCCCCCGGCGTCTGAGTGATGTTCTCACGGATCCAAGTCGCGACCGGACATTGGGCTTCGCCGACCATACCGTCTCTGTGACTGTTCTTCTCGTGCGAGGGACGAATCTGCCGATCTACCGTTGGTCGTTGCGTCGACCGTCGACTCTTTCAGACTCTTGATTTTTGGAGCCTTTCATGCGCGATCTCGCGATTTTCCCGCTTGTGACAGTACTCGCACTCAGCACTGCGACGACAGCGATGTCCGTTGTGCAGGATACGAAACCAGCCGCGCCAGCAACGCCTGTCGCGCCTGCGACGCAGTCCTCAGGCTTGCCGACGGCAGCTGAACTTCAGGAGAAGGTGGGCGCGCTTTATGAAGAGATTCAGAAGGAATACGAGGCGCTCGGTGAGCCAAACCAGGACAAGATGGTGGCGTTCCAGGCACGCGTCGCCGAGAAGGTCGATGCGATGCTCGCTGGACTTGACTTCGCGACACTCGACGCGGAGCGACTCGCGGCGATCGAGCCCGTCATGCGGCTCTCGCCCAACGCGACCGAACGATTCGTCGCGGTGCTGAACGAGCGCGCCAAAGAGCCAACGGCCGCAGGCTTCCGCGCGACGGTGCAGGCCAAGATGCTCACGATGACGGCGCCGGATCCAGCGGCATTCGCGGCGCTTCTCGCGCATCCAGGCTTCGCTGAAGCGGTGGGTTCCGAAGAGGGTTCGGTCGTTCTCGACTCCGCGAGTGAAGCGTCGGCTGACGCATTGAAGCCGCACGCGGCCGTGCTTGAGTCGCTCGCCGTGAAGTTCAACGCCGATGCGCCGCTCTCGCTCATGGCTGCTTCTGGCGGCTACCTGCGCGCCTGCAGTGCCGCACTCCCGAAGGACAAGGCGACGGCCATCCGAACCCAAGTCGTCGCCGCGCTTCAGGCGAAGGAAGCCAAGGTTGATGGTCGCGAGAAGAAGATCCTCGAGCGCTTGATCAAGTCGGTGAATGGCGCCGCCGGTCGCGGTGAACTCATCGGTTTCGCATGCCCGACGCTGACGTGCGAATGGGTGTCGCGCGCCGATGGCAGTGCGCCGTGGAAGTCGATTGCGGATCTCAAGGGCAAGGTCGTTGTGCTCGATTTCTGGGCAACCTGGTGCGGACCATGCGTGGGCAGCTTCCCGCAGGTCGCTGAGATGCGGAAGCACTACCCCGAGACTGACGTGGAAATCGTCGGGATCACAAGTGTGCAAGGCATGGTCGCGCATCAGAAGCGCGAGCGCGTCCAGTGCGAGGGCGATGTCGCGAAGGAACGCGCGGAGACGTTGGAATTCATGAAGGACATGGGTGTCACGTGGACGGTCGCGATGACCGCTGAAGACGTCTTCAACAACGACTTCGGAATCCGCGGAATCCCGTTTGTTGCTGTGCTCGACAAGGAAGGCAAGGTCTTCAAGGCTGGCCTCCACCCGAGTGACGAGGCAGCGATCCGCGCGGCGGTCGATGAGTGCCTCGCGAAGAAGTGAGTTGATTGCTCTGTTGAAATGCACGGGCTGTCGAGGAATCCACACAGGGTTCCTCGGCAGCCCGTTTCGTTTGCTGTCACCGCTGCGGCGGCGACCGTTGGCGTGAATCAGCCCAGCACATCTCGGCCTGCGAGGATTCACTCCGAGCGAGGCCGGCCAGAGCGAGCAAGTTGCGAAGCAGGTTGCGAGCGCTCAAACGTGGGTGCCCGATGTTCCGGAGCGGCGCGAAGCGGCGAACCGGGACGTCGGAACGGATGACGTAAGCCGTCAACTCGCCGCTCAGCCGGGCGCGATTCATTCGCGCCGAGGCGTGCCAAAGCGAGCAAGTTGCGAAGCAGGTTGCGAGCGCTCAAAAACGTTGCGAGCGCTCAAATATCGAGATTCTTCACTTCAAGCGCGTGCTTCTCGATGTACGCACGTCGTCGCTCGACGTCTTCACCCATCAAGAGCGTGAAGAGCGTGTCGGCTTCGCTCGCGCTTTCGAGCGTGACGCGTACAAGTGTGCGGCGCGACTGGTCCATCGTCGTTTCCCAAAGTTGCTCGGCTTCCATTTCACCGAGACCTTTGAAGCGCTTCACTTCGATGCCGCGTCGACCCACTTCAAGGAGCGCACGGACGATGCCAGGCACGCTTGCCGCTTCGACAATCGCGCCTTCGCGCGCTGCGGGCCGTTCGCTTTCTTCTTCGGCATCCTCGCCTTTCGGTGTCGCCGATGCTGCGCCCGACTTCGCGCCCTTCGCGTTCTCGACAAGCCACGCGTAGCGCGTCGGTTCTTTCTCGCCGGTCACGGTTTCAACTTGAACGCGATCCCAGTCGGCGATGTCGATATGCCACTGTGCGAGTTGCCCCATGATCCGCTCAATCTCGCGGTTTTCGTGGAGTTCGCGGAGGCTTGCGATGCGTCGGCGATCGACCTTCACTTCGCTCGTGACGAGGTCATCGAGCACGAGATCTTGTGTCGTGAGCGCCGCGCGCGCTTCAGCCTCGCCAAAGAAGAGGAGATCTCCTTCAGGCCAAGCAAGGTGCCACGAAGGAAGCCGGCTCTTCCCTGTGGGGTCGGCGCTGCGCATCGAGAGCAGCTTGGTGAATGCAATGCCGCGGCGCTGCGAAACCGAGACGAGCTCATCGAGCCGTTCGAGTGCACGAACCATGCGGCGAATCTCGTCGCCTGCAACGGTGTGTGTCGTCGCGCCTTGCGCATCACGCACCGCGAACGTTGCGTGACCAAGCGCAAGGTCAACGAGGTTCTCGTTCATGCGCTTGTCATTGAGAACGTACGTCGCCTGCTTTCCGCGCGAAATCTGGTAAAGCGGCGGTTGCGCGATGAAGATCTTGCCTTGTCGCACGAGTTCCGGCATTTGTCGGAAGAAGAACGTGAGCAAGAGCGTGCGAATGTGCGAGCCGTCGACATCGGCGTCGGTCATGATGATGACGCGGCCGTAACGAAGTCGCGCGATATCAAACTCTTCACCGATACCGCATTGAAGCGCCTGAATGAGTGTTCGAATTTCTTCGAAGCCGAGCACCTTGTCGAGGCGCGCTTTCTCAACATTGAGCAGCTTTCCGCGCAGCGGAAGAATTGCTTGATGGACGTGATCGCGGCCGCCCTTTGCTGAGCCGCCTGCAGAATCACCTTCGACGATGAAGAGTTCGGTTTTCTCGACGTCGTCCGAAGAGCAGTCGCTCAGTTTGTGCGGCATACCGCCTGAATCGAGCGCGCCCTTGCGCTTGATGAGTTCGCGCGCTTTGCGAGCGGCTTCGCGCGCTTGCGCTGCGAGCACTGCGCGCATGCAGATCTCGCGCGCATCTTTCGGATGTTCCTCAAGCCACGCCCCGAGTTTCTCGGCGATCGCGTTCGAAACAAAGCCCTCAACTTCGGGGTTGAGAAGCTTCTCTTTGGTTTGGTTGTTGAACTGCGGATTCGGCAGTTTCACGCTCACAACGGTGACGAGTCCTTCGCGCAAATCGTCGCCCGAAGGCACGAGATCCTTGAGGAAGTTGTTCTTGCGCGCGTAGCCGTTCACAACGCGCGTGAGTGCAGCCTTGAATCCTTGCACATGTGTGCCGCCATCGCGATTCGGGATGTTGTTGCCGAACGCGAGCGTGAGTTCTTGGCTCGAATCGACATACTGCATCGCGAAATCAAGGCGCAGCGATTGTTCAGTCTCATCGGCAGAGAACGAAATCACCGGGCTTTGCGTGGTTTTCTGCTCGTTCCGCCATGCGACGTAGCCGCCGATTCCATCGGGGCTATAGAACGAAGCTTCACGTCGTTGACCGCTCGCGTCGACGCGTTCGTCGACCAGTCGAATGCGCACGCCTGGGTTCAGGTACGCGAGTTCACGCAGACGACTTTCTAGCGTTTCGTAGCGGAATTCCGTGTCGGGGAAGATCTGCGCATCTGGTAAGAATGAGATGCGCGAACCGGTGCGCTTTTCCGTAGCCGCCGATTTTGCGAGGGTTTCGACGAGTTCAAGAGGCTTCGTCACTTCGCCGCGCGCGAAACCGATGTGGTACGTCTTCTCGTGTTTGAAGACTTCGACTTCGGTCCATTCGCTGAGCGCGTTCACGCACTTCACGCCGACGCCGTGCAAACCGCCCGAGACCTTGTACGCGTTGTCGCCGAACTTTCCGCCCGCGTGAACTTCCGTGAGGATGACTTCGACTGCTGGTCGGCCGTTGATCGTCGGGTTCTCATGCTTCATCGGATCGACGGGCATACCGCGGCCGTCATCGATCACGGTGCACGAACCATCGACGCCAATGCGAATCGTCACGGTGGTCGCGTAGCCCGCCATCACTTCGTCGATCGCGTTGTCGACGCACTCGTAGACGAGGTGATGCAACGCGTTGAGGCCTGTTCCACCGACATACATGCCGGGTCGCTTTCGGATCGCCTCAAGGCCTTCGAGCACTTGAATCGACTCCGACGTGTAGTTCGCGGCATCCGCGGGGAGCGTCGCCGGCGATGGAGATGGAATCTGGGTCGTTTCGCTCATCTTTCAGTCGTCCGAAAGGGCCCGGAAGCCGCGCCGGAAAGCGTCCAGCGAGGCGTTGGAACGGAACGCTCCAGCGGGCTCATGATCCTACCAAAAGTGGGCGATTTTCGGGCGTTCGGTCGCGGTCTGCGTGAAAGGTGCGAGGGTCGAAAAAGGCATGAAATTCCCCGGAGATTTCGCGAAAATCTCAGTGGACTGATGTCGGACTCCCGCTGCACACTTTGGTCGCGGCTGCCGCATTGCCGACCATCGTTGCGGGAACTCGAACCGGAGACGTTTCGCGGCGTAGGAAGTCGCTCGCGCCTGCGCGTGCCGTCGTCGCTCGGGCCTGCGCGTGGAGAGGTTGCTCGGGCCGATGTATTGCGCCGTCTGCCACTACACTGCGCACCCCAGGACGGATTCTGGGAAACGCGCCCTTTGCGTCGGTCTGAGGTGAAGTTGAACGCTCCTTACGGCGTGTTCCGCGCGTCATTTCGCGGCGAACCGAACGGCGAACAGCACGGCGATTCCGCGATCAAGCGAGCCATGGAAGGAACTATGGAGCCACGCGACCCAATTCCGAACGACCCAAGTTCGAGCCTCGAGTCGAACGCGGGAACGCCTCCCATGGTGTTGCTTGAACAAGCAATCGCTCGCGGCGACTTTGGTGATTTGCGCGCATCGCGCGAGGCTTTCCTGCTTGAGGACTCCGGCACGACATCCTCGCGACGCAGTTTTCTGCAATCCGCTGTGATTGGTTCGTTCTTTGGGTCTTTCGCGCTTGCCATGGCGGCGTGCTCAGCGACGACGCGTGCTGCGCGGATTCCTCCGCCGGAGTGGTCGGATGTCCCCGCGACATCAAAGCCGCCGGTCGTCGCCGTGAAGCCCGCGCCGAAGCCGCCGCGCGAAACCTCGAAGCCACCTGGTGAAACCAATCCTGTCGGCGACGCGGCGCTTCCGTGGGCGAAGCCTCGATATCTCTGGGCGAAGGCGCCGCCGGATTTCGCGAATCTGAACCCCATGTTGCCGGTGACGTCGATCACGGTCCATCACGATGGGCTTGACGATCTCGTGTACGCAACCGACACGGCGAGCATGGCTGCGCGGATCGACCATTACCGCATGGGGCATCGCGGCAAGGGTTGGGCGGACATTGGCTACCACCTGATCATCGATCGCTCCGGAACCCTTTGGCAAGGCCGCGCGATTCGCTGGCAGGGTGCCCATGTGAAGAACCACAACGAGGGCAACATCGGTGTGCTCGTCATGGGCAATTTTGAGCGGCAACAACCGACCGCCGCGCAGATGAAGACGCTTGATCGCGTGCTGCGCGATTTGATGCGGACCTATCGCGTGTCGAAGTCGCGCGTCTACACCCACCGCGAGTGGCCCGATGCGGAGACGGCCTGTCCAGGCCGCAATCTGCAGCCAAAAGTGGCGTCGCTGCGAACGCGGCTGGCGTAGTGCCGCGATCACGTCGCTCAATGCTTGCGCCATAGAGAGAAGTCGAGCGCGCGGACACTCGTGCCTGCGGGCCTCATCCCTCGTTTTCTGCGGAAAGAGCGCGGATCTCGTCGATATCGCGTCATGACGCAAGGCGGCCTTGTGCGGGTATTTGCCGGCGTCGTGAGCGGAGCGATTTATGTCCACCGATCCGATGAAGGAGTACGAGATTTCGCACGCCAACGGCCGGATGCCGATCGTTCGGGAAGTCTCCCGTGCGGCAGACGTCGCTTCGGACCTCCACGCGAATCTGGATACCGTCGCAGCAGCGATCGCTCGCCGTGGGTTTGTGCTCGCCGGACTCGGCGCGGGGCTGGCGTTTCTTGCTGGGTGCGCTTCGACGCCCAAATCCTCATCTCGTTCCTCATCTCGTTCCTCATCTGGTGGCACGAACGGGCTGACGCTTGCAGGTGGTCAGGCCGGTGAAAGTGTGGGCGCAGGGCCGTGGGGCGCCGACGGCGAGCTTCCGCCGAAGCGCTACGCGCAGCCGGTTTCGCCCTCGGGTTCCACAGGCGGAGCGGGCGGCCGATCTCCAGCGATCGCCGGAAAGTCGCCGCGTACGGTCGGTCCTGACGCGAAGCCCGCACCAACGAAGGCAGCCGCAGGAAGTTCTGCCGGCGCTTCGACGAAGGCTCCCAATGCGGGTTACGCCTCTGGCATTCGTGTCCCTGCGACCTACGACGGCACGGTGATTCCGCGTGCGGCGTGGACCAACTTCCGGCCGCCTGCCGCCGACATGGATCGCATGCCGAAGGTGACGCGTATCACTGTGCATCACGAAGGGAATCGCGCATTCACGGCGACTTCGGTTGCTGATTGTCGCGCGCGTCTCGTCAATGTGATGAACGGCGAGATGAACGCGCGCGTGCCGCACAAGGACATCGCGTACCACTACGTCATCGATCCTGCGGGTCGCGTGTGGGAAGCGCGCGATCTGCGATACGAAGGTCGTCACACGCGGAACAACCACGATGGAAACCTCGGCGTGATGTGTCTTGGAAACTTCGAGGAGCAAGCCATCTCGCCGGCGCAACTCGCGGCGCTTGAGAAGTTCCTCAAGTCGTTGCAAGCGAAGCACAAGATCTCGAAGAAGCGTGTGTACACGCATCAAGAACTCTCGCCAACGCTTTGCCCGGGCAAAGATCTGCAGCGTCGCATGGGAACGCTGCGATCGCGACTTGCTTGATCCAGCGTGTTTCACCGATCGCGAATAGATGAAGTCGCGTGAGAGAAACCTCGCGCGCGTTCACCGCGGAAATACACGCAAGTGCAATCATCTCGGCGGCGGCCCGAAGCGGCCCTTCGACGCGCGTTCGTCATCATCGTCGAGTTTCTTCTGAAACTCTGTGTCTTTCGCTTCTTGTCGATTGACGACTTTCCACACGACGAACGCAACTGCGGCCATACCAACGATGGCAAAGACGTAGCGAAGAATGGTGCCGAGAATTTCCATGGGTTGACTGCGTTATGTCGTGGTGTTCAAACTAAACAAGGTGTTCAGACGAACCGAGCCTCAGCGCTCGACGCGCTGCTTCACTCGCGCGGGCCTTGACTGCGTTGTACGCGCGTGCACGCGCAAGATCGGGTTCGAGTGCGTTGCGTGTTCGAACCGCTGCAGCGCAGGCCGCGTCGACCGTCTCGTGTGCGCCAGCACCGACGGCAGCAAGAAGTGCGACACCGAGCGCGCCACTCGCATCGCTTGCAAGAAGCGAAACACGTGCATCGAACATCTCTGCACACATCGTGCGCCAGAAGGCACTTCGAGCGCCGCCACCCGAGAGTCGAACTTCGCGAACGTCGATCCCGAGGCCGCGTAAGAGATCAACGTTGCCAGCGAGACCAGCGGTGATGCCTTCGAAGGCCGAGCGCGCGAGATGATCACGCCCGTGCGCGACGTCGAGCCCAGCGAAGCCGCCGCGAATGAGCGGATCTGGAATCGGACAGCGTTCGCCGGAGAGATAGGGGAGGAAGACGAGACCATCGGCGCCAAGCGGTGCGCGAGCTGCGCGTTCTGCGAGAATTTCGTAGGGATCGACGCCGCGCGACTTCGCTTCTGCGATTACATCAAGTGCGAGCGTGTCGCGGAACCAGCGCAAGCTTCCGCCCGCCGAAAGCATGACACCCATGAGATGCCAACGATTCGGAACTGCGTGGCAGAACGCGTGGAGCTCGCCGTTTTGCGTTGCACGCCACGCGTTGCTCGCAGCGAAGACAACGCCCGACGTTCCAATCGTGCACGACACGGTGCCTTCCGCCACGATTCCGCTGCCAACAGCGGCCGCGGCTTGATCGCCGGCGCCACCCGCGATGCCAATTCCTGCGCGCAATCCAAGCGCACGCGCGGCTTCGGAAGAAAGACGCGTTGAGTGGATCGGGCTCTCCGCGACATCTGGAAAGAGCGTGCGCGAGAGCCCAACGGCATCAAGCATCGGCTGCGACCACGTTCGGCGCGCGCAATCGAAAACGGCCGTTCCCGACGCGTCGCTTGGTTCCGCCATCATCGCGTCGGAGAGGCGATATCGCAGCCAGTCTTTGGGGAGCAGTGCTTTTGCGGTACGCGCAAATGCCGCGGGTTCATGCTCGCGCATCCACAGCAACTTCGGTGCTTGAAACCCGGGGAAAACGCGGTTTCCAGTCATGGCGAGTACGCGCGCGAGCCCCGGTTCGCGTTCGTGCAGGGCCTCGCACATTGCGGCGCTGCGCGAATCGTTCCAAAGAATCGCGGGGCGAACGACCTCGCCAGATGCATCAAGCGCGACGAGTCCATGCATCTGTCCTGAGAGGCCGATGGCTTCGATACGTGCGCGAATCGCCTCGTCGGCGTTGGTTGCGGCGGCCACTGCAGCAATGGTCGAGCGCCACCAGTCCTCGGGGTTCTGCTCTGCCCAGCCAGGCTTTGGATACGAAACCGGATGCTCGGCTGTGGCATCGCCCACGATCGCACCTTGGCGGTCGATGACGACGGCCTTCGTGCCGCTCGTTCCGACATCGATGCCGAGAAAGAGTGATTCTGCGCGCATCGAGGCAATGTACACGCGCGCATTACTGCTTCGGCGTGGCGGACTCGGTGTTCTTCGGTTTCTCGCCATGGACGCTGACGGATGCACTCCCCGATGGACTCCCCGATGCACTCCCCGATGGACTCTTCGCATCATTCGCCGAGTTCGATTCCTCCTTTGGTTTCTCGACGAACGCGCGCGTCACGCGCACGACAAACGTGCCCTTGTCATCCTTCTCGGCGACAGTGCCTTCGATGACAACGAGTGCAAGCGGCTCGAGTCCATGTACGCCCTGTGCGCCGGTTTTCAGCACCTTTCCAGCGTCATCCACAAACTGCACGGTCATGGTGTTGGCTTTCAGCGACTCTGGCGGTTCGCAGCAGTAATCCCATGGTTTGGTGCAGGTATCGCCTGGAATCTGATCGCAGCTCTTCATGCAACGATCGGCAATCACAACAATCGCACGGTTCTTCACGAAGGGTTCCGAACGTCCACCGATCTTCGCCTTGATCACGACCGTCTCGCCTTTCTTCGCGTTCTTCTTGACCTCCGCGACACACTTGGCGTCAGCAGGTTCTGTATCGACGAACACGGAATCAGGGATCTTTGGAGCGTTGGGTGTCGGATTCGTCGGCGGCGGGGCGAAGAGCGTGCAGGAGAGGCTC
>JBEIJG010000043.1:0-12660 GCA_040380385.1 Phycisphaeraceae bacterium
CGAGCATACCTCGACGATCATCCTTCGACAAATGTTCTCCAAATGAAAACCCCTCGGCGGATCGCCGAGGGGTTAGATTTGAGAGGCGAGGCGGACGGGAATCGAACCCGCAACCACCGGCGTGACCAGCCGGTACTCTAACCAATTGAGCTACCGCCCCAACACCTTCGCGGTCTCCCGCGAGGGACGGAGAGAGTAGCAGATCTCTTGAGGCCGTCAAGGCCGACCGACGCCAACTCCATCGATCTCGGCGTCGACCCAACCTGCGACCGTCCTAAGTTACCCAGCGCCACCCAGGGCTTCACCAAGGGCTTCACGAAGGGCTTCATTGAAGGGCTTCATTGACGGGCTTCATTGACGAGCCTCATGGACGGGCTTCATGGACGAGCCTCATGGACGGGCTCTATGGACGGGCTTCAAGGCAAGGCGCGCCCACACGTCGGCGGCTCGACCAGTGACGCGGCGTTCGCCGGCCTCATTGCCTCCCTAGCCCTCGCCCTCACCTTTGCCCACACCTTTCCCTAGGAGGAACGCGGACAATCAGTCGAGCGTTAGACGTCCGACCAGCGCGGCCCAACCGCGGCGGAGACCTCGAGCGGCACCTTGAGGTGCATCGCGCCCCGCATGGTCGCAGAGAGCAGTTCGGAGACCTCCGGCGCCTCTTCCTGCGGGGCTTCCACCAACAACTCGTCGTGGATCTGGAGGAGGAGCCGCGCCCGCGGAAAGCGCGCGCCGAGGGCCGCATCGAGTTGAACCATCGCGAGCTTGATGAGATCCGCGGCTGAACCCTGAACGACCGTGTTGACCGCCACCCGCTCGCCAAAGGCGCGCTCCGCGGGGTTCCGCGAACTGATCTGCGGAATCGGTCGCCAACGCCCTGTGATGGTCGTGGCGTGTCCTGTGCGCTTGGCCTCCTCGACGCAGCGGTCGAGGAACGCGTCGATCCCGCGGAATCGGGCTCGATAGCTCTCCATGATTTCTTTCGCCCGCGCCACCGTCCAACCCGGCCCGAGGCGGCGAGCAAGTCCGGACGCGGTGATGCCGTACACGATGCCGAAGTTCACCATCTTGGCCGCCGAGCGTTGCGTATCGTCGACCTCATCGAGGCGCACGCCGAAGACCTGTGCTGCGACTGCGCGGTGAATGTCCTCGCCTCGCGCGAATGCGTCGCAGAGGCCCGGGTCCTCCGAGAAATGTGCGAGGAAACGAAGTTCGATCTGCGAGTAGTCCGCGCTCACGAACGTCATCCCGTCGTTTGCGAGAAACGCGCGACGAATGGCTGCACCGACCTCGGTGCGGATTGGAATGTTCTGGAGATTCGGCTCACTTGAAGAGAGCCGACCAGTCGCGGTGCCCGTTTGATGAAACGAGCAGTGAATTCGACCAGTCTCCGGCAGTACCGCAGCGTCCAGCGCTTTGAGATATGTGCCGACGAGTTTCGAGAACTGTCGGTACTCAAGAATCTGCTCGGGGAGTCGCGAGGTACACGCCGGATCTTCTGCCAGTTTCTCGAGCACCTCACTGTCGGTGCTCGCTCCGGTGGTCGTTCGTTTCACGATACGAAGACCAAGGCCTGGTGGCGTCGCGTCGGGAGCGTTGAAGAGAACCTGTGAGAGTTGCTTCGGACTGTCCGGGTTGAACTCCCACGGCGCTCCTGCGGCGATCTCGTCCCGAAGTTTCGACAGTCGCACTTCCAACGAGCGGCGTTGTGTGGCAAGTTCGTCGCGGTCGATGCGAATGCCCGCGCGCTCCATCCGCGAGAGCACTGGGATCAGCGGCACCTCGATTTCGTCGTAAACCTTGCGTTGCCCGCGGGCTTCGAGACCTGCCTCGAGGTGCGTGCAAAGCGCCAGCGCGATCTCTGCATCTTCCGCGGCGTATGGTGCCGCAATCTCGAGCGGCGCTTCGTCGAAACGGCGCTGCGAAGGACCGCGCGCGCCGAGGACCGATTCAATCGGAATTGGCCGCACACCCAAGACGTGTTCGCTCGTCGCATCGAGACCGTGTGATGGTCGCGTTGGATCGGCGAGGTAACTCGCGAGCATGGAGTCGCCTGCGATACCACGCAGCATGACGCCATGATTCGCGAGGACCGCGTGGTCATACTTCAGGTTGTGCCCGAGCTTCTGGATGCGCTCGTCCGAGAGCACTGGTCCGAGCACAGCCAGCACCTGTGTGGTGTCGAGGTGCGATGTTGGCTCAGGCGAACGCACGGGCACGTACCACGCTTCGCCTTCCGCCACCGCGAAGCTCAAACCAACCAACCGCGCAACGGGAAGTATGAGCGAGTCGGTTTCTGTGTCGAATGCGCATCGGCCAGCCCCGCGCAGTCGCTCGACGAGTAACGCGAGCTCCGATTCCGTGCGTACGACATGCACGATCATCGGCCGCGCGGAAGTTGGTGGTCCGGCACTTGCAGCAACCGCGTCGAAGAGGGTTCCGAAGAGCGCGGCCTCGTGCGAAGGCGAAGACGAAGACTGTTGTGCCGCGGTTTGGTCGCCCGAAGAAGTTGCACCCCCGCTTGAACCGCCATGGCCCTGTGAAGTCGCGCTATGCAGCGACGCAAACAGGCCACCGTCATCCGCTTCGGAGCCGCGTTGCGAGACTGCGCCACTCCGCGCCCCCTTTCGCCGAGTTGAACCCGCGCTCGCGCCTGCTTCGTCGGGCGCGTTTCCTTCGCGCTCGCCGCGCGCTGAAGTCTCACCGCCGAAAATCTCTTTCGCTTCACTCTGCAACCGATGGAAGCCAAGCACGCGAAGGAGTTCGAGCAATGCAGGAAGATCGCAGCGCTTCGGATCGAAATGGGCTTCGGCATCCGCGAATGGAATCTCGCAGTCGTCTTTGAGCGTGACGAGTTTGCGCGACAGTGCGACAAGGTCGCGACTCGCGGCGATCGCTTCGCCCTTCTTCCCTTTGATCTTCGAGAGATTCTCGTAGATCCCTTCGATCGAGCCGTACTCAGCGAGCAGCGCAGCGGCAGTCTTCGGTCCAACGCCGGGTACTCCCGGCACATTGTCGGCAGTATCACCCATCAGAGCGAGCAGATCGATCACTTGATCGGGACGCACACCTTTCGAGTCGAAGAGTTGCTCAAGCCCGAGATCGCCGCCCTTCTGCGGATCGAACAGCGTGACCTTCTCGTCAACGAGCTGCCCGAGATCCTTGTCACGGCTGAGCATGCGAAGTCGCAACTCCGGCGACGCGCGACGGAGCCGACGCACCACCGTCGCGATGACGTCATCCGCTTCAACGCCTTCAATCGCAAGCACAGGAATTCCCATCAAGCGGAGCGCTTCGAGGCAACGCTCGACCTGCGGATGAAAGTCCTCTGGCGCCGGATCGCGATGTGCCTTGTACTCGGGATAGAGCTCGGATCGAAAAGTCTCCGTGTCGCCCGCGGCGTCGATGACAACGACGAGTTCCGTCGGCTTCTGTGCTCGGATGTACGAGAACAGCATCGAGATGAAGCCGAACACGAGGTTCGTCGGCTCGCCGGTCACGCTACTCGAGAGTCCGCCACGAATCGCGTAGTACGCACGGAAAAACTGCGCATGCCCGTCGATGATTGCTGCGTGTGGGCCAATCGGCCCCTGACTCGATGGTCCTGCGTCTGAAGTCGTGCTCACGACGCCCCCGTCGTTTTCTCGAAGAGCTCGCGCAACCGTGCTTCCACCGCGGGACTCGGCGATTTCCCTCGGCGAGACATCATCGCGCGCGCGGTTTCGAGGAACTTCTCGATGCGGAAGTACTTCGCACCGTCGGTCGCATCGGTCACCCACGCGAAGCGCGAGACGAGTGTGGGCGGCGATTTCGAACTCGCGATCATCGCACCTGTGCCGACCGTCGTTCCCGTCATGAGCCGCGTGCCAATCGCGAGTTTGACATGGTCGCTCAGAATCGAACCCCAGAACTGGCGCCCGGTGCGAACGAGACCGCCGTCTTGCTCCAAGCGCACGATGACCTCGCCGTAGGTGTTCAGCAAATTCGAGTTGTCGGTGCCAGCACCGATGTTGACCCACTCGCCGACGAAGCTATCGCCGAGGTGACCATCATGTGACTTGTTTGAATAGCCTTGGAAAATGGTGCCACCGATCTCGCCGCCAGCGCGGCAGTGCGGACCAATGACGGTCGAAGCCTTGATGAGCGAACGCTCTGCGACGCTGCTTCCATCGAGTACCGCGCAAGGCCCGACGAGCACCGAGAACGGACGCACCACCACATTCGCTCCGATGACAACTGGACCTTTGCTCGCATCAATGACTGCAAGTGGCCCGATCGAAGCCGACGGATCGATCGCGATCGGATGCGTTCCGAACGACTGGCCTTCGTCCGGGCGCAGCGCGCGGAGCGTCGCGGGCTTAAAGATGGCGAGATCTTCTTCGAGTGTCGCGGCGATGGAAGTCGTGAGATCCCACGGCGTCGCGGCGAAACGCGCCTCGACTGTTCGAGTCGCAGGCAGGTTTCCCAACACGCTTGGATCATCCCAGACCTTCGCGAGCACCTCGCGTGAAAGCCACCCTGCGACGAATGTACCGTTGGCAGTCGCGTGGATCTCGCCACGCGGAACACGCGCGGCCGATGCAGTGAGCAGCCGTCCATGCACCACGAGCGCTTCTTCGAGATTCGCTGGGAGCGAAGTTTGACAACCGCGTTCAACGACGATGCCGGCGACGGCTCGATCAACCGCGACCGCAGTCGCCTTCCGACCAACGGCAGCCTCGATCCGTTCCGCGATCGTGCCGAGACCCGCGCGAAGTTCGAACACCGCGCGCAGATCGGTCAACGGCCCGAAGGTGCCACGGCAGTCATCGATGAGAACGAGCGGCGCGTCGGACGGAATCTCGGTCGGAATCATGCGCGGCAATGTACAGCGCGAGGGTCGAGCGTCTGTTGCGAACGAGCCTCAAAGTCACAAGCCTCAAACTCATGAGGCTCAAAGCCAGACGTCTCAGAGTCCCTCGCGCGCAACACCCGGCGTCAAGCGCGTCTTCGTTTCGAATCCCCAAATGGGCTTCGTGCGCGTAAGCACCCAAAACACCGGGAGCGCCAGCACGCCGTCCCCGAGAGCACCCAAGAATTGGATCACGACTTCGCTCGTTCCGGTCGCAGGCCACCACGGCACCGAGCCGCCTGTGACGACGCTTCGCAGGATTGAAACGACGATCCATGCAAGCGCGGCGAACGCAGAGAAGATCGTCACTGCCGCCGAGTTCGAGAGCGGATTCTGTCGGTAGAGCAAACCTCGTAACGGGATCACCGCCGTCGCTCCAAGTGCAAACGCCAGCACACGAGGGCCCGGCACCACAAGTGGCGCACCATCCGCAAGAATCACCGGGGCAAAGAGGTCCGCGACGAGTCCTGCGAACAACGCAGCGCGGAGAACGAGTTTCTTCGGCGCGGCAAGCGCCACAAAGACGACGATCGAGGGAAGGATCTCCGCGCGAACAGAGCCAATTTGGAAGAGGCCACCGAGCCCGGCATCCAGGGCGCTCGCAATCAGCACCGCGACGATGTAAACGCTCCAGTTCATGGGCTCGCGTCAGCGACGCCCTCCGGGGGCACTCGTGTTCGCTGAAGCGTCGCCGGGTATAGCACCCGCTTCAAGAACGACGACAGCGCTCGTCACTTCTCGCGCCTCTGCGATCGGCTCGACTTCGATGCGACGAGCAAGCGGGACTTGTTCGATGGGCGCGATGGCGATCACGCGTCCAACCCGTGCACCCAAGGCCGAACGAGGCAGGCGGTCGTCGGCGACCCTGGCGATCATTCCAACCGTGAGTTCGCCCGCGCTCGCGACATCAGCAGTCCACGTCCCACGTCCGGTGGGCTTTAGCACCGCTCCTGGAGCCGCGAGAATCGGCTGAGCAGGGTCGCTGCCGCTCGCCGGAACAATCCGGCAGCCGATACTTGGAAGACGCGTGGACGGCGTCACCGCCGAGATGAAAGCGCCGATGTCATCCGAAGTGAGCCCAGCGAAGACGTCACCACGCACGAAAACCGCGCTTCCAGGCACCACGCCGTGACGAGTGCCCGCGTTGATCCGCACGATTCCGTCGATCTCCCCATTGGAGTTCGCAACAACTGAACCAGTCGTCGCCGAAACATCGATCAAAGCGCCCTTGCCTGCCCGTGTGCTTGTCGCGCGAATCGACGCGAGCGACTCCTCCAATCGAGCGGAGTCGAGCCGGCTTGATTCGTACAACGTCCGCAACCGATCGATCTCATCGTTGAGTGCGAGAACTTCCGTTGCATCAGAACCTGTTCGCGACGGGTCGAAGGAATCGAGTGACGGGCGAATGCGATCCCGCAACACCGAGCCGAGATGCGTCACCGGGACGAGTGGGATGAGCACAAGCCGGGCGACATCATTCGTCCATGGCCGAAGTAGGTTTGATGGCGCAAGCGAGACAACGAACGCGAGCGAAACGAGGCCCCAATCGAGCCGCTTGCCGCTCAGAAACTGTGGCATCCTGCTCAAAATCATCGGGATTCTTGTGACGAAGTGTGACGCGCTCGCTCAATGTGCACGAGGCCGGTCTGACGGGCCGTATTCCGACCAATTTGTTCCGACCAATTTGTTTCGACCAGTTTGTTCCGCGTACGAGGAAGTGAATACTCACGCGTCATCAGCCGTCATCGACGTCGCTGTCCATTGTCGACTTCCACTCCTCGAGATTCTCGAGGTAAATCGAAGTACCACGCGCGACGCAGGTCAGTGGATCCTCGGCGACGCGCACCGAAAGCCCGGTGCGCTCCTCAATCACGCGACCAATACCACGCAACAAGGCGCCACCGCCCGCCAGGACAATGCCGTTGTCGACGAGGTCCGCACTCAATTCCGCTTCTGCGTTCTCAAGCGTGTGGAGCACGGTTTCGACGATCTGTCCGACTGGTTCGAGAAGCGCTTCACGAATCTCTTCGCTTCCAACAACCACTTTTTGCGGCAAACCCGAAACCATGTTCTGTCCGCGAACGTCGAGCGTCAGTTCCTTCTCGAGCGGCGCAGCGCTGCCAATCTCGATCTTGATGCGCTCTGCAGTTTGCTCACCAATCATCAAACCGTAGTTCTTCTTCATGTGGTTGATGATCGCTTCATCGAACTCGTCACCCGCGACGCGCAGTGACTCGCATGTCACCATGCCGCCGAGCGAAATGATGGCGACGTCGGTTGTGCCGCCGCCAATGTCGACGATCATGTTCGCAGTCGGCTCAGCAACCGGAAGTCCGGCGCCCATCGCTGCAGCCATTGGTTCTTCGAGGAGAAACACCTGACGCGCACCTGCGCGCGCGGCGCTATCGAAGACAGCCTTACGCTCGACGGCCGTAATGCCCGACGGAACCGCAATGACGACACGGGGAGCCACAAGACGGCTGCGACCTGTCACCTTGCGAATGAAGTAGGCGAGCATCGCCTCCGTCACATCGAAGTCGGAAATGACGCCGTCCTTCATTGGACGAATCGCACTGATCGTGCCTGGCGTCTTTCCGAGCATTTCCTTCGCGGCCGTGCCGACGGCGGTGCCGTTCTTCAGGACGCGGTTCGTGCCCTTGCGTACCGCAACCACCGATGGCTCATTCAGCACGATGCCTTGACCCCGCACGCACACCAGTGTGTTGCATGTGCCGAGGTCGATCCCCATGTCGACACTGAACCAACCGAGCAGTTTCTGCAGAATCACGGAGTCTCCCTTGCGGCCCTCCGCCGCAGACGGAGAGCGTAGCACGGCTCACGAACGCGCGGGTCGGCGGCGGTCCGACCTGCGAAGAGTTGTTTCGCAAAAGAAAGAAGACGCCGCCCGCGACAAAATCGGGGGCGGCGTCGGAAATCAAGCGCGCGCGTCTCAGCGGACGACAGTGAACGGCATGCCGTCCATCTGGCCAGCTGCCTCGAGCTGCGAAACGTTGGACGCCCAGAGGACGCCGATACCGCCAAGCAGGACGATCGCGGTCACGACGAGGAGCGCCGTGTAAACGGTCATGTCGCCACCGACTTGACGAGCTTTGGTGTTGGTCTTGGCCATGAGTGGTGATCCCTTCTTTCAGACAGACTTTCAGTGAGAAAGCAGCATCTCAGACGACGCGCTTTACTCGCCAGCACGGGCGATCGCGCGTTGGCCAACCTTGACTTCGCCGCGGCTCGAGGGATCTTCGAGTTCGATGACGCCAACCGCACGGTTCACGTCGACTTCGGTGATGCGGAGGTTTCCGATGAAGGTGCTGCCGTCGCCGATCGTGAGAACCCAACCCGGCTTCACGCCTTCGCGCGAACCAGCGTTGATTTCCGCGAGGGGCGAAGTTTCTCCACGGCGCACGTTGATGATGGTGGCCGAGAGATTGCGAGTCGCTGCGACACGCTGCACATCGCCGACCGCGCCTGCGCGGGCCTTGGCGAGTTCGCCGACGCTTGCAACGTACTCAGCGATCGTCGCCACGGCGCGATCCTTCTCGTCGCTCAAACGCTTGACTTCCTCTTGGAGCGCGCGGCGAGCCGCGTCAGCAACGTCGAGGTCCGACTTCGACTTGTCGAAAGCGATCT
Source organism: Phycisphaeraceae bacterium (assembly GCA_040380385.1). Lineage (GTDB taxonomy): Bacteria > Planctomycetota > Phycisphaerae > Phycisphaerales > SM1A02 > QWPT01. The sequence continues at coordinate 8,537 of JBEIJG010000043.1, forward strand.
CGAGTTCCTTGAGGCGAGTTTCCGCGTCAAGAGACTTCGTGCGGAGTTCCGTCAACTCGGCGACGAGGGTGGTGTTGAGTTCGCCCTTCGCCTTGTCGGTCTGCGCGATGATCTCGAGGCTCGACGCGATCGATGCGGCGGCCGACTTGGTGCCAGCGAGTTCGCTCTCTGCCTTGCGTGCTGCGGCAGCCTTCGTCTCAACCTGCTTCTGCAGGTCGGCGACAACCGCCTTGGCAGCCGCGAGGTCGGCTTCGAGCTTCTGCTGCTGCGAGAGCCACGAGGTGCGCTCGCTCGCGAGCATGGACTCGGCGGCGGCGGCCTTCATCTCAGCGCCCTTGTACTTCTGCTTGAACGCGCTCTCGTTCGTCGCGTTCACAGCGACGAGCGGCACGATGGCCACGGTCAGGAGCGCGACGAGAACGACGAAGATCTTGGTCAGGACATGCACGGTCTGGGTTCCTCAGCGTGGTTCGCGGTCGAAGTGCCGTGTGCGGCCGAAAGTTTCAGAAACGATTTCGCGGTCAGTGATTTCGCTCTCGAGAGACGCAAACGACTCTTTGCGCGTCTTCTCTGCTCTGCTCTGCTTCTCTGCTCTGCTTCTCTGCTCTGTGCGTATCGCTCGGGGGCGCCATTCTCAGATGTCTCACTCAGGCGTCTCTTGCAGACGCGTCGTGAGCGAAATCTCGGCGACCTTGACTGAGTCCACACAGAACAAAGAGTGGGGTGTTGTACCGATAGGTGTGGAGAGTGTCAACGGGCTGATATCTCAGGTTGGACGTTTCGCACGGTTGGGATCGGAGGCGGCAGCATTCGGGAGGACTCTCTGCTGTGAAAGCCGCCCTACTCGGCCGGTTCAGTTGGCTTCACTCGTTACTCGTCGATCGCCTCGATACCCCCGGCGGCGGCGACCTGAACCGTTGGATCGGTGTCACGAATGAGATTGGTGAGCACCGCCGCTGACTCGGGGCTGCGAGCTTTGCCGAGCAACGCAGCGACCAGCGAGCGGACGCGTGGATCGCTGTTGGTGAGGTACTCCCGCGAAACCGCCATCGCGAGTTCGCTTGAACCGCCAAGTTCCATCAGGGCGATGGCCGCAGAAAGCCGGACTTCGGGGACTCGAATCCCCTCGCCCTGTACGGTCAGGAGTCGTTGCAACATCGGACGCGCGACCTCGTCCTTCAGCCGCCCGATCGCTCCACACGCGACAACCGTCAACTCTGCCTGCTCGGGTGGAGCGAAAAGCGCGGCGCGGATCGGTTCGATCTCGCGTCGCTCGCCAAGCTTGACCAACGCCTCAGACGCTGCGAGTCCGATGAGTCGCACGCGGATGGGGTTGACCAGATCGAGCCCCCTACCGATCGAATCATGGATGAGCGGGATTGCGGACGGATTCCCCAACTCACCGAGGACCATGTAGGCGTTCGCGCGAATCTCAGGATCATCGTCGAAGGCCATCGTCGCGATCGGCGTTGGATCGACAGGTGTACCCAGTCTCACAAGCGCGAGGGTCGCGGCCGCGCGCACCGATGCGCTCTCGTCCTGCAGCAGTGGTTGCACCATGACCGCGAGGTCGCGACACGGGCTTTCAGCGAGCGCCATGCAGGCAACAAAGCGAACGCCGCGATTCTCGTCTGCGAGCCCAGCGGGCGCGAGTTCCGCGAGCAACGCAGGATTCGGCGTCGACGCCTCGATCGCGTGCGCCCGCAACGCGGCCCATGAACTTCTCGCAGCCGCACGAAGGAGCGACTCCGCTTCCGCCGATTGCATCGACGCGATGTGCGCCGCTTCGCGCGCGCGCGTTTCAGCGCTCACGCCTGCTTGTGGCGCGGAAAGCTGCACAGGCCCTTGAGCAACAACGAGAGGAAGCGCAGAAGTTTTCGTCGGTGACTGCGTGGAAACCTGCGTTGGAGATTGCATCGTGACCGCTTGCGCGGATTGAATCGACTGCTGCTTCGAACTGAATTCAGCGCGCGCGGCTTTCGGATCCATCTGCTGCATGCAACCGCCGAGCGCGGCGACAGCGATCATGGATGCGCCCAAGGCGATTGAGGTTGAGCGCGCATTGGTGCGCGATTCCGTGAGTGGCGTTGTCAACAACATCGAAGGCCTCCATGCCCGCAAGTGAGTCGTTTCACAAGTTCCAGTGCGCGCGACATGGCAGTCGCGGACGCACGACACACGATCGGCGTACGCCGAACTTCTCGCGCGCTCGTCAGTTCTTTGCCACGCTCAGGCGTGTCACGAACGGACGATTCCGAAGTGCGCACCATATCACGCAGGCTCCAAGGGCGCACCACGCGACGGAATCACCCAGTCGTGCCGCCAGTGGAGTCCCGCTTGAACGCTCGACGCGCGCAAGCACCGCCCCTGTTTCCTCTGCCGGCTTCGAGTCGCGCACCCGACCTGTTCGGTCGATCCATGCACTCACACCAGTGTTCACCGAGCGAAGCACTGCGGTATCGAGCTCGATCGCGCGAAGCTGCGCGACCTGCAGATGCTGACGTCGCCCGAGGCGCGAGGAGCCGAACCAACCATCATTCGAGATGTTGACAAGAACCTCTGCCTGGCGCTCCCCGCCGTCGAACGCAATCCGGCGCGAGGCCCACGGCATGGTGATTTCAAAACAGATGGGAACGCCGACCGAGAGCGCGGTCTGGCCTGGAGTATTTGCTGGAGTCGCGTCCGGCGAGACGTTCCCGGCGGATGTCCCTCCCCCCGTCGGTCCCGGCGACAGTCGCAGGATGTGCGGCTCCTCCGCGGATTCAAGGTCAAATGTCATTCCCTCGGCGCCCAGGGCGAGCAACTGCGCCTCGAGCCAATCCGATCGCGAAATGATGGGCATCGTTTCGCCGAACGGCGTGAGGTAGATCTTGTCCGTGCGCGCAAGCGGCCCCGTGGAATCGACGAGATACGCGGAGTTGAACTGCTGATCCCAACGAAAGCGCGCGTCCTCGACCCGCAAGCCTTCGTACGCGGCGCTGCCGGCGATGATGGGGGCGTTGATTCGTCGAGAGAGATCGGCAAGGCCCTCCGCGAAACGATTCCCGGGGAAGTACTGCCCTCGGGTGAGCGTTGCGAGCGACTCGGGTTCGAAGCCGAAACCAGGCACCATCGTTTCAGGCCAAACGGCGACGATGACACGTTTCCCGGCAGCTTTCGCGCGGCTCGCTTCTTCGATCGTGAGAAGCGCCGACGCCACGAAGTCCTCGACTTGCGCCTCCGGGCTCCACGCAAGTTTGTTCGACATCGGAACGTTCGTCTGGACGAGCAGTACGTAGGAATCGTCGGACGTGTCTGCACGACTGGCGATGCGATCGAGCTCCGCAACACGCGCCGCGCCGAAGATCCACGCGGCTGCGAGCGCGAGCGCGGCAACGGTCGGAGAAACGACGCGCACGCGACGCGACGCTGCGCAGCCATCGAGTACGCCACCGGCGATCACGCCGGCAAACGCCGTGAGGAGCCAACCACCACCGATGGAAGCGATCTGAGCGACTTCCCGCCATTCAACGAGCGGATGCGCCGTAAAGAACCAAGCGTAACCCGTGCATACAAAATCGCCTCGCAGGAACTCAATCGCGACGAGGGCGAGCGGCAAGACGATGATCCATGGGAGATTGCTCTGGAGAATCCGCTGGAGTAGCCGAGGAATGTCTGCGCCTGCGCCTGCGCTTACGCCAGAACGACCGTGTCCGCCGCAGCCCATGCAGCGCACGACCCAGGCGAGGACGACAGTCCACGCCGTGAGATAGAGAACAAGAACCGGCATCCCCAACTGGGTGACGGTGTGCATCCACCACTCGTGGGCGAGGAACGCGCAGAAAAAGGGTGGTGCGACAACGATGGTGAGTTCTCGTAGCCCGTTCGTCCGTGCCACGGCCGCTGCCAAGAGTGCTGGCCAAACGAAGGCGAACGGCCAACCATGGACGAACGACGCCGAGAGCGGAAACGAGAGCGCGAATGCCAACGCCGCGAGTACCGCGAGCAGTTGTGCGCTGCGCGAAACCCGACGCCGTGCGGTCGAGCCCGGCTGCGCCTCGAGCGTTGAAGCACCCCGCGCCGCGTCAGCACCCCGCGCCGCGTCAGCACCCCGCGCCGCGTCAGCACCCCGCGCCGCGTCAGCA
>JBEIJG010000044.1:0-12550 GCA_040380385.1 Phycisphaeraceae bacterium
CACAATCGCGCCGTCGAGATTCCATCCAACCGGAAGTGGCCCGCCACGCGGATTGCCTTCGGGGTCGAATCCACGCTGGTACTGCTGGATTTGCGCCAAACGCGTTTCGGGTTCGAAGAGTGCTTGTAAGCGCGCGTTGAGTCGCACATCGATCGTCAGTTGGACATCGCGTCCATCCATCGGCGCGACGCGCGATTCATCGCCATCTTCAAGGTCGCGCTCGACGACGCCACGAATGCCGCGCAACGTGTCTTCGAAGCGTCGCTCCATCCCGCTCGCACCGACAACGTCGCGATCCGCGCGATAGCCGCCGAGATCTGCAATCGCACCGGAGGCCGCGTCGATCATCGGACGACGCTTGAGATCGTCGGGAAACACCTGCGTGCGCGTCGAGCCCACCAAGTGATCGGCGACGCCATCGACCACAACTTTGACGGGTTTGTTCGAACGAATCGGCGAAGGAAACGTTTCGCGCGCGACTTCGTACGAAACTTGCTCCCACGGCCGCCAGCGCTTCGTCGAAGGTTCAACGACGACGGTGCCAGGTAACTCCTCGGCGAGTCGTTGGAAGTAGAACGCGACCTCCTCAGGGACGTCCGCCAGAATCACGTGCGCGTCGAGTTGTGCACTCACGCGTTCGCGATCAATATCCGAAAGCCGCGCGTCTTCGCCATAGAGTGCGAGTTCGCGCGCAATCAATGCTTCCTTGCGTGAACGCGACTCTCGCGCCGTGCGCCGCAAGATTTCGTCGAGTCTACGATCCACTTCCGTGCGATCGAATCGCCCCGCTTCGGCGATCCGATCGAGCACTTGCTCGAGTTGGGCGTCGAACTTCGCTTCACGCTCGAGAATGCGCGCGACGCGCTCGGTGCTCGAGAGTTCAAGCCACGCCGCGCGCCCCAATGCACGCTGCAACTCGCGCGTGGCCTGCGACGTCGCCCAACGGCCTGCGATTGCGTCGTATTCGAGAAGGACATCCCAACTCGCACGATCCGTCGCAAGCACTTCACCACGTCGATCAAGAATCCGACCGCGCGACGCGGGCAGCAATCGACGATTCACCAAGTGTTTCTCGACATTCGCGACGTGTGTGGTGTGCTCGATGACACTCAGTCGAAAGAGTTGCAGCGCGAGCGCCGCAAACGCGACGAGGCCGACACAGGCGAGAAGCACAAGACGTCGGTCGAAGCGTCCAGCGCTTCGACCTCCGACGTTGCCGCCCGCGTTGCCACGCGCGTCGCGCTTCCAAGCCAACTTCCCGAACATATGCGGAGGGTACGCGAGGATTTCCCGACGCGGAAGCGCGAATGCCCACGACGGTGGATCGATCGCGCGATCGACCACGATTGGTCAACAACAGTCGGTCAACAACGCTCGGTCAACAACGCTCGATCCGAAAAGTTTGGTCAACGAAGCTTGATCGATGCGAGCGCGATGGCGCCGAGGATCGCGGTGATGATCCAGAAGCGCACGACCACCTGACCCTCACTCCAACCCTTGAGATGGAAGTGATGGTGAATCGGCGAACAGAGGAAGATCCGCTTTCCCTTCGTCAGTTTGAAGTAACTGACTTGGAGGGCGACGCTTCCGAGCTCGAGGAAGAAGATCCCCGCGATGAGCGCGAGCAGGAGTTCTTGTCGGATCGCGAAGGCAACGTAGCCGAGCAGTCCCCCGAGGGCGAGCGAGCCCGTGTCGCCCATGAAGACGCGTGCGGGATTGCAGTTGAACCAGAGGAAGCCGAGGCACGAGCCGGCCATCGCGCCGGTGACGACCGTGAGTTCGCGCGCGCCCGGAACGTGCGGCACCAAGAGGTACTGCGCGAGGTCTTGCCGACCTGCAATAAAGACGAGCACCATCAGCACAACGCACGCAATCGCCATGGTGCCAGCGGCGAGGCCGTCCATGCCGTCCGCGATGTTGACGGCGTTCGAGGTTCCAGCGATCGCGAGCATGCCGATCACCGAGAACGCGAGGCCGCCGAGGACGATGACCGACGGGTTCATCTCAACCGGTGCGAGGGAATTCAACGCGACGGGGAGATAGGTCTTCTGGAACGGCAGATTCAGGCTCGCAGCCGCAGGGTGCTGCAGTGGATCGGCTGCCTGGTAAAGGAAGATCGCCGCGAGGACGCCGCACCCGAGTTGGAAGACGAGTTTCTCCCACGCGAAGAGCCCTTCGCGCGTTCCCGCCTCGCGTCGCGCCGCGGTCAGTTTCAGCCAGTCGTCGAAGCCACCGATCGTGCCCATCCACACGAGCACCAAAATGGCGAGCTGTGCGTGCCGCGTGGTGATGTCGGCGAACAGCACGATCGACGCGAAGATCGAACCGCAGATCAGGAGCCCGCCCATCGTGGGCGTGTCCTTCTTCCCTTGGTTCATCGTGTTGAGTTTCGAGTTGTAGAACTCGGGGTTGTCACCGACTTTCAGCCGCTGCAACCAGCGAATGGTGCGCGGCGCGAAGAGGATGACGAACAGGAACGAAAAGAGTGCCGCCGCGAGCGCGCGAAACTCTACTTGTGTGAAGACCTGCACAACCCGATAGAGACCGAGCTGGTCAAGCCATTGTTCGAAACGCGTCGTCAGGATGTAGAACATTCGCGGAAGTGGTTCATCGGGCCGAGAAGCTGCAGGGCTTCAAAGTACGCAAGAGGGTCCGCAAGAGGGTCCGCAAGAGGGTCCGCAGGTGTGTCAGCATGTGTGTCGGAGGGGATTCGCGGGGATCGTGGCGTGTGCCGTGGCGAGGTGCCGTGGCGAGACGCTCGGCGAAGTACTCGGCCAAGTACTCGGCCAAGTGCTAAGCGAGGCGCACGCCCGCCGCTGCGGACGCCGAGAAGGACGCCGAGAAGGACGCCGAAAGTGGCTCCAAGAATCGCTCCATCCGCGCGCCGCGGCTGCCCTTCAAGAGAACGACTGCGCCGCTCGGGATGAGCGCGGCGGCTTCGGCGGCAAAGGGATCGCTGAAGAGTTCGCTCGAAACCGAGGAACCCGCGAAGCCGGCGCCGCGCGCGGCTGCCACAAGCGCGGCCGCATGTGGGCCAACCGCGACGAGGACATCCTCGCCGCGCAACGCGCGAGCCGCATGACGGCCAACTTCCTCGTGGAGCGCACGGGCGTCGGGCCCGAGTTCACGCATTTCACCGAGGATGATGACGCGCCGTGAGGCGTCACGTGCGAGTTCAACGAACGCTCCGAGCGACGCGATCATCGCATCTGGGTTCGCGTTGTACGCATCATTGAAGACGGTTCGACCTGCGATCTCAAGTTTCTCAAGCCGCATGTCGGAGGCTTCCACCCTCGCAAGCCCCTGCCGAATCAACTCGATCGAAACGCCCATCTCCGCGGCCGCCGCAATCGCCGCGACTGCGTTGCGCGCATTGTGTTCGCCAGCCATGCGGAGGGTGAATCGATGTGTTCGCGCGGACGGCGGCAGCGGATTGCCGTCCGCATCGTCCGATCGCGGGAAAACCACGTCAAACTCCTGACCAATGGCAACCCCTTCGCCGCCTGCGTGCCTGCGACCCGCGAGGCGATACGCACACGCTGGACCAAGTCCGAAGGTGACGATGCGTGGCGCACGATCGGCGTCCGCGAGCGCACGCACTGCCTCGAGCAGCGGCTCGTTGTCGCCGTTGATGACTCCAAAGCCATGTGTCGAAACCCCGGCAAGGATCGAGGCCTTCTCGGTGGCGACCGCATCGACGGAACCGAGCCCCTCCAAGTGCGCGCGACCAGCGAGCGTGACGATCGCTGCTTCGGGTTCTGCCATCTCGGTCAGCGGGAGAATTTCGCCAGGATGGTTCATCCCGATCTCGGCGACGAGGAACTTCGCGTCATCTGGCGTTGAGAGCAACGTCAGCGGTACACCAATGTCGTTGTTGAAACTCTTCGGACTCGCATGCGTGGGGCCTGCTTCCGCGAGGATTCCCTCGAGGAGTCGTCGCGTCGTGGTCTTGCCTGCGCTCCCCGTGATCGCCACGACGCGCAGTTGTCGCAGGCTCGAGCGCCATGCGTGAGCGATGAGCCCGAGCGCGCGACGGGTCGACGCGACGCGCAAGAGACCGAATCCGGTCGGAAGTGCGGCAAGCGTCGCTGCGTCGGGTAGTCGTTCTACAACTGCAAGTGCGGCACCTGCGTTGGCAGCAGCGAGCACAAATGCGTGGCCGTCAAAGGTTTCGCCTTGCAGCGCGACGAAACAGGCACCTGCGAGTTCGCCGCGGGTGTCGGTTGTGAGAGAGGTCGGCTCGCTCGCGGGACGCCGTAGAACCTCGCCGCGGGTCGCGAGGACGAGCGATTGAAAGGATGGACTATGCACCGTGAACGGGTGCGAGCGCGTTGATTGAGAAGTGACCTGAACCACGAACAACCTCCGTTCCGAACGGTGCACGGCACGTGCCGCGCAGTGCACGGCACTGCCTGGCACGTGCCAGGCACCATGCACGCCCTCACACAACTACCGACGAATCCCGAACTTAGCTCTGCATACTTTTGTGCACGGCACGTGCCGCGCAGTGCGTGGCACAGAACGGCACGTGCCAGGCACCGTTCATATCACCGCCCCAAGCGCTGCCGCAGCGCCGCCTCTGCCTCACGCCGATCGTCGAACTGCCGCTTCTCTGTGCCGATGATTTGGTAATCCTCGTGTCCCTTGCCAGCGATCAGGATGATGTCACCCTCGCGCGCAGTCGACACCGCGAACTCAATCGCGCGCGCGCGATCCGCTTCAACCTCAACCCGCGGACGCGCTTCGCTTGGAACACCCGTCAAAATCTCCGCGATGATGGCGTCGGGGTTCTCCGTCCGCGGATTGTCGCTCGTCACAATCACTTGATCCGCGCCCTCGCACGCGACCTTCGCCATACGCGGGCGCTTCGTGCGATCACGGTCACCGCCACAACCGAAGACCACGCGCAATCGACCGCCATCGGGCACCGTCGGTCGCAACGCGCGAAGCACATTCGCAAGCGCGTCGTCCGAGTGCGCGTAGTCAACAAGCACGCTGAATCCCTCGGCACCGATCGATACGGGCTGCAATCGACCCGGCGGCGCGTGACACGTTGTGAGCGCGGCACCAAGGCGCGCCGCATCGACGCCGTTCACCCACGCCGCCGCAGCGGCCTCGAGCGCGTTCATCGCGTTGTGCGAACCAACAAGCGGCAGTCGCAGTTCAAGTACGCCCCAAGGTCCACGGAACGTCACGTCCATCGCGTCGAGCCCCATGCGATGTACCGTGCCGAACACATCGGCCGACGGATCGCGCAAACTCACGCGCAAACACTTTGCCCGCGGCGGCAGCATGTGACGATGCCACGGGTCATCGACGTTGAGAATCGCGGTGCCATCTGTATCGAGCATCGCGAAAAGCCGCGCTTTCGCCGCCGCGTACTCCTCCATCGTGCCGTGGTAGTCGAGGTGATCACCGGTGAGATTCGTGAAAATCGCCGTCTTGAAATGGAGCGCGCCCACGCGGCGTTGATCGAGCGAGTGACTCGAAACTTCCATCGCCGCAGCACGGCACCCGTTGTCGACCATGCGCGCGAAGAGTTCGGAGAGTTCGAGCGCGGGCGGTGTCGTGAGGTTCGACGGAACGCGCTTCTCGCCGTCGTCGATCTCCACGGTCCCAATCAATCCACAACGAACTCCAGCCGCCGCGAAGAGTTGCTGGGTGAGATACGCGATCGTGGTCTTTCCGTTCGTGCCTGTCACACCAACGAGCGCAAGCGATTTCGAAGGGTTCCCGAAGAAGCGCTCCGCGGCGAGTGCCGCCACAAGCGGTGCGTCATCCGCTTCAATCCACGCAAGACTTGCTGGCGCCGACTCTGGCTTCGCTGTTCCACGCGGCGCAACAACCGCGACAGCGCCTGCCTGCATCGCATCGGCGATGAACGCGCGCCCGTCCGACTTCGTTCCAGCGCGCGCGAAAAACAACGCGCCCTGCTTCACGCGTCGTGAGTCCTCCGAGAGACTCCAAATGTCGGGGTCACTCGAAGCAGCATGCGTCGGTGGATGTACCGGAAGTCCGGCAAGAATGGTCGAAAGTTTCATCGGTGAGATCTTTCACAAATCACGAGCGGACAGCTCGTGTTACTCAGCGTCAATCGGAAGTGGATCAGAGACACGGCCACTCGCCCAATCTTGGATGCGCGGCAACAGCAGTCGTCGCGCAGCGATTTTTCCGCAGGCAGCCGCGGGAATCGCGAGCAGCATGCCGTACACGCCCGCAATCGATCCACCTGCAAGAATCGCAACCACGATCGTGACGGGATCAAGGTTGGTCGCCTTCCCCGCGATGACAGGCGTGAGCAGATAGCCTTCGATGGTTTGCACAACCACGAACACGACTGTCGGCCAGAGCAGCATTGCCCAGATCGGCATGCGCTCGTCTGCCACGAGCCCGAATTGGTCGACGAGGAGAAGAAGCACCGCGAAAGGCAGCCCCACACCTCCGAGATAGGGAACGATCGAGAGCGCGCCGGTGAAGAGGCCAAGTGCGATGCCGTAGGGCACTCCGCAGATTTGCCAACCGATCGCGAACATCACGCCCATGATGACGCAGATCACGATGCGTCCACGCACGAAGCCTGCGACAGCGCGATCCATCTCCGCGACGATCTCGCCAACTTTCCCGCGGTTTTCATCGGGAACAAACGAGCCGAAGAATCGAACGATCGCGGGCCAGTGCACGCTGAAGTAGTAGAAGTAAAACGGAATGAGGAACGCGACAAGCCCGAGTTGGAGAAGTCGCAGGGAGATTCCGTAGACCTGCCCTGCACCTGCACCGAGGATGCTGACAATCGGATTGTCGAGACTCACTTGCGTCACGCTCTCGGGAAGTCGCGCGATCACCGAACCATCTTGCGCGCCTCGGCCGGAACTTGCATGCGGCGTGGGCGAGTGCGTGGCCGCATTGCTTGACGTTGCCTCGCTTGAAGCGATTGCTGTCGGCGTATCTACAGGCGTCTCCGGCGACGCTTCCGTTTTGTCGCCCGTCGTGTCGCCCGTCGTGTCGCCCGTCGTGTCGCCCGTCGCGTGCGTCGACTCTTGCGCTCTCGAGGACGGGTGAATCACACGATCTGCCCACGCGCGTACATCAGCGCGATAGTCGTCCGGGACGACTTCAATCATGCGCTCGACCGCGCCGTCATACCGACCGCTGCGCAAACTCTCCGCGAACGAAATTGTCTGCGCCGCAACAAGCGGCACCACAATCGCGATCGACATCGCGAGAAGAACACCGAGTGCGGTGAGAATGAAACCGACCGCCAGCGGGCGATTCATGCGGCGCCACGAAGTCATGCGCGCGACGAGTGGCTCGACGAGATACGCGAGCGCGAGCGCAATCAACAACGGCACCGTGACGGTGCGCATCGCATACCCAACGTAAATCGTCCCCGCGACGGCGCCGATGACGAGCACATCACGGATCGATTGGATTTGCCAAAGGTGGAGGCTGCGAACGTCCGTGTCGCTTGTGCGAGGTGACGCCGCTGCGGACGTCTCGACGGAAGACGCCTGCGCGGGAGGCGTCTCAACCGAGGTCGGAGTGCGGCCAGTCGGGTCCGCGTCCTTGCGGTGTTCATCCATGCGGGGAAGGTAGCGGAATCCCGAGTCCTGCAAGAGCAGGACGCCGGTGGGAGCGCGCCAGAAGCAGCGAGAAAAGCAGTCACGGGCGTGACACGGCGTTCTGCCCTGAATCTGCTGTGAAAGCGAAACCGATGCACGGTCGCGAGGACCTCGCCGACGCGTGTACACCACCGTCGACGCACGGCACTCGCGCGCGCTCATCTCTCTGAGCCAGCTCCGCGTTGAAGGAGATTCCACGCAAACGCCGATACTTTCCTTGGTCAACGGCGCGAGCCCGCTAGACTGCAGGCCCTCTTACCCCGCCGCCCGTTGTTTTGTTGGGGTTGGATTTCGTCCGGAGAGTTCGCAGTGGACCCAAACCACAACGCTTTCGACGACAGCGCCGTTCCGCCAACCGTCTCGCCCTCGACCTCGCCAACAGCGAAGGCCAACAGCGAGGGTGTTGCGACGATGGACGACCCGATCGCCGCAATCATCGGCTCCGGCCCTTACCCAATCGAAGCCTACGAGTTTGTGCAAGAGGGCTTGCGCCACACGGTGGATCGCATTCTGCGGCATACGCGCAGCCTTCACGGCGCCACCGAAACGGTGGGCGGCGGATCGTTTGATGGCTCCATGCACGGTCAACACGACTTTGACGGACAGTCCGGCCACTTGGGGAACAACTTGGGGAACAACTTGGGGAACCTCGGCAGCCCCAACAACGCTGCGGGCTCGCCCTTCGATACGGCGGCCGAGTTCAACTTCGCTGATTCTGATTCCCGCCACATCACCGGCCAACAGCTCTGCATTGGGCTGCGCGAGTACGCCATCCACCGCTACGGCATGCTGGCCCCTGTCGTCCTTCGGCATTGGAACGTCCTGCGCACAGAGGACTTCGGACGAATCGTCTATCGCCTCATCGACATTGGAATGATGTCGCGGACTCCCGACGATTCACTCTCCGACTTTGCTGGGGTGTACGAATTCGACGAGGTCTTCGGCGCCGCACAGTTGGCGTCGCGCGTTGGTCGGAACTGATCTGATCGCGACTGAGCACCGCACAGCGACCGGCCTTCCGGCAACGCAAATCTCGAAGAGTTGTCTCTGCTGACGGCGCTCCTTCGGAATTGCGGGCGACCTCTTTCCTGAACCCACACAAATCTGCGAAATCCGTACAATCGGCCCGCGCGCAGGAATTGCACGTTCCCGCGCGACGTCTCGCACGAACGCGAATTCTTCGGCATCGCGCGATGCCGATCTGAAAGATCGTCGACTCTGCGTCGACACCACGCGACCTATTTGGTCAAGACAACTCACGAAGGTAGGAAGCCTGATGCGTTTTGCCACACTCACTCTCTCCGCACTCACCCTCACCGTTCTCGGCGGCTGCGTGCCGCAGAATCAGTACGACGATCTCATGAGCGCGTATCGCAGCAAGGAGCAACAACTCCTTCAGCTGCAGAACGACTACACGACGTCGCGCGCGAACGAAGACATGCTGCGCAAGCAGTTGGCTGAAGCCGCTGCGGATCTCGCGGCTGCGAAGAACATGGTCGGCGGCGATCGCAGCGCGCTCGAAGAACTCGAGAAGCGTTACCAATCGTTGCTCGCGCAACTCGGCTCGATGAGCCCGCTTCCTGAGTCGGTCAACGAAACGCTCGAGCGTCTCGCCGCGGAATATCCAGACATCTTCGAATTCGATTCGCGCCTCGGCATGCTTCGCTTCAAGAGCGACGTGACGTTTGATCTCGGCAGCGCGAAGCTCACCTCGAAGGCTGAAACCGTGCTCAAGAAGTTTGCATCGATCCTCAACCAAGGCGAAGCAAACAACCTCGAAGTGCGCGTCGTCGGTCACACCGACAACGTCGCGATTCGTCGCGCAGCAACCGCAGCGCAGCACCCAACGAACGTGCACCTCTCGGCGCACCGTTCGATCTCGGTGCGTGACGCGCTCGTTGGCGACGGCGTTTCGGCGAACCGCTTCATGGTTGCTGGCTACGGCGAGTTCCGCCCGATCGCAGAGAACACGTCGAAGGGCAACGCAGACAATCGTCGCGTTGAAGTCTTCCTCGTTCCGATGTCGGGTTCGGCCATGGCAAGCGGCAGCGGTTCTTCGAGCAAGTCGACGACCTCGAACAGCACGCCCAAGGTCGAGACCGCGGCCGGCCAAGAAGAGAACGAGAAGTAATCAGACCTGCGAAAGACGAATTTCGCCTCACGTCACGCTCCTCCGAAGCCTGGAAAATCGTGCGGTGAAATTTCGAAACGCGACCTGATTCTGAACAGAGCAACGCAAGAAAGAGCAACGCAAGAAGGCGGCCCAAGCCGCCTTCTTGCACTTTTGCGCCCAGGACAACACAGGCGAGCCCGCCCGTCTGCGCAACAACGCGGACGATGTATTCGTAAAAGGCCCGAGAATTCTGTGCGAAGTCGCACTCGTCCCCCGCTTTCGTTTCGACTTTCCCAAACCCCGCATTAAACTCCGACCCGTCCCTGAGAGGACAGTCTCGTCAAGAAGAGTCTTGCATGAGGCCGTTGGTAGAACAGGCCGACATCGATGAGTCCGCGAGGCTTCTCTGCACGTTGTGATACGTGCAAGGCAACTTCCGGGGTTGGAAGTTGCATTAGGCGGGCGCATCGATCCAAGCCACAACTTGAAGAGCAGGAGCAAAGTTCCGATGCGTCGACTGGCCATTTCGGGCGTCGTCTGTCTTCCGTCGCTTTTTGCGGCGGTTGCCTTCGCGGATGCCCCACTTCGTTTGAATGAAATCCGCCTCGAGCAACCAGGCGCCGACTTCGATGAGTACATCGAAATCGCGGGCGCCGCGGGCGAATCGCTCAGTGGCGTTTCGATCGTTGTCATCGGCGACGATGACTTCGCTCTGCCGGGCCAGCAGAACGGCGTGATTGAAGAGGTCATCACGCTCTCCGGCGTCATGCCCGCGAGCGGCTTCTTCGTTGTTGGCGAGCCGACTCTTTCGCTCGCGACCCCGAACCTCGCGGTCTCGCTCAACCTTGAAGGCGGCGACAACGTCACCTTCATCCTCGTTCGCGGCTTCACCGGCGCAGTCGGTGACAAGCTCGACACGAATGACGACGGCACACTCGACGTGACGCCGTGGACTTCGGTTGTTTCGAGCGTCGCAGTTCTCGCGAACGCTACGCCAAACGGCGCGAAGAGCGACTTCTTCTACTCGACCTCGACTGTCGGACCCGACGCTGGCTCGCAGCCCGCGGCTGCATGGCTCTGCGCGAACACGTCGCAGTGGAACGTCGGCTCCATCGATCCGCTCGCGGGCGTTGACTCGCCAGGCGCAGCGAATCAGACCTGCGTGCCGCAAGGCATCACCCTCAGCGAAGTCCGCATCGATCAAGTCGGAACTGACAACGATGAGTACTTTGAAGTGAAGGGCTCGGCCGGCGAATCGCTTGCTGGCCTCACCCTGATCACCATCGGCGACAACACGGCCCTGCAGGCCTCGGGTGTGGTTGAAAGCGCCTTTACGTTCACCACGCAAGTCGTCGGAAGCGACGGCTACTTCGTGGTGGCAGAGTCGACTTGGACGGGCGCATTTGGTGCGGCTGACCTCATTCTTCCCGCAACGCCAGCCAATCCGCTGAACTTCGAAAACAGCGACAACGTCACCCACATCCTCGTCCGCGGTTGGACCGGCACGCTCCTGAGCGACCTCGACACCAACGACGACGGCGTGCTCGACGTGACTCCGTGGACCGAAATCGTTGACTCGATCGCGATGACTGTCAGTGCTGGAAGCGCTCCAGCGACGGGCGCTGAGTGGTGGTACGGCGCGAACCGCGTCGGTCCAGACGGCGCGTTCGTTCCAGGCCACGCGTTCCGTTGTCAGCCTGCGGGCACGTGGCAAATCGGTCCTTTCGGAAACCCAGGCCAAGTCATCGCCGACACCGCCAGTGCGGCGAACTCGGCTTGCACGACCTGCGGCCCAGGCGCTGGCAACTGCCACGCGGTGCATGCGACCCCAGGTTGCGTGGACCCGACGTGCTGCAACCTCGTTTGTGTGGTCGACCCGACCTGCTGCAACACGACGTGGGACCAGGACTGTGTCAATCAAGCGCGCACCTCGTGCCTCCAAGGTGGCGCGGCTCCTGCGCTCGAAATCACCGAGATTCGTATCGATGAAGTTGGCACGGCCGACGCGAACGAATACATCGAAATCAAGGGCGTTCCCGGCACGAGCCTCAACGGCGTTTCGCTCGTCGTTGTTGGCGACGGCGCTGACCTCGACGGCAACTTCGAAGCAGTCGTCTCGCTCAACGGTCTCTTCATGCCGAAGGACGGCTACATGCTCATCGCTGAGTCGACCTTCACCCTCGGAACTGCCGATGCCGTGAAGAGCCTGAACTTCGAGAACGGCGACACCGTCACGTTCTTCCTCGTGTTTAACTTCTTGCAGCTCGTGAACACCGACGGTGACGCAGACAACAACTGCACGCTCGACGGCACGCCATGGGACACCACGATCGACTCGGTCGCGGTGCTCGCTGGCGACGGCCGCTGCGCGTACTCGACGACCACGGTTGGCCCGGATTACTTCGGTCTGCCTGGCCACGTTGTGAAGTGCGAAGATGGCTCGTGGCGCTTCGGCCGCTTCGACGTTGCTGCGGTAGACGGTTTCGCGACCCCAGGTGCCCCGAATACGGTCTGCCCGCCGGCATACGCCTGCGGTGACGCGAAGGGCCCGTCGTGCTACGAACCGCACGCTTCGGCAGGCTGCTCGGACAGCGAGTGCTGCGCTTCGATCTGCCAGATCGATGTCACCTGCTGCGAAGTCGCCTGGGATCAGACGTGCGCTGACCTCGCGATGCTGAACTGCTTCGTGCCGAAGACGGCTCCGGCCGCGATCATCACCGAAGCCCGAATTGATCAAATCAACTCGGATACCGATGAGTACTTTGAGCTCTATGGCGCGCCGAATACGCTCCTCAACGGTTTGACCTACATCGTCATC
>JBEIJG010000045.1:0-12265 GCA_040380385.1 Phycisphaeraceae bacterium
CGAGTCCGTACATCGCCGCGAAAGCAGTCACCGCACCGACATAGATCGCAATCGTGGTCTCTTGGAGGAAACGCCCATTTCGTTCCGCAATCACGACACCGACGATGAAGAGCATGAAGCCGAAAATGGCCCAAAGCCATGTGCCCCAGGCGTAGCCACCAGAAATCGCTTTCTCGTCACGCACGGAAATCAAGAAGTGCACCGCATCACCGCTTGCGGCGATTTCCGCAGCAACAGTGTCGTTTCGCTCGCGCGCGAGCCCCATCACAAAGATCGCACTGTGAAGTGGAATCGCTTCTTCGGTAAATGTGCGCCGATGGTCTGAGTCGCTCACCGAACCCTGCGGCCCTTTGCCGTAGTACAGCGGATCACCTCGACCAACCGTGCGACTGAAGACTGTGCTCGGCTCAATCTTCGCGCCGTCCGGTCGGACGAGAATGTGCCCTGAGTCGTCCTTCAGATAGAACGGCGCCGATTCGCCGCCCGCCGCAACCGTCTTGACGCCTGACTCGCGACGCGTGCGCGTGCGGCGATTGCCCTTGGAATCGGTGTAGGTCTCGGTGACCGTGCGACTCCAGTGCTCGCCGACCGTCCATCGATAGTGGACGCATCGACCTTCCCAGAGAAAGCTCGTAAACGGCTGCGTCGTTTCCGCCGTGCCTTTGAGTTCGACATCGCCGATGAAAACGCCCGCCGCTTTCGATGTCGGCATGTCATCGATGAAGCGTCGCATGCGCGAAGCGCGCACCGCAGCCCACACGCAGAGAAGCGCAAGTCCACCGCCGATCGCAGGCGGAATCACGAGTGCCGCGGGTTGATTCGCGAGCAGTATGTGTGGCACAAACTCTTGCATGTACATGCTCTCGTCCACCTACGTTGTGATCGAATCTAGCCTCGATAGCGCCGCACGATGATGATGATCGCCGCAAGGAAAAATCCAACTCCCATGATCGTGTAACGGATCTCGGGCCGTCGGAAGAACGCACGAATCGGGCGGCGCTTTGGCGGAGGTTCGACCGTGCTTTCACCGGCGGTGATGACGAATGTGATCGGTTTCGCAAACGTCTTCGCTGCATCAGCGACTGGTGGGATGACCTCGACGTTCCATCGCCCGAGTGCGGGGAGCGGCAGTTGCGCGAGTGGCTCACGTCCCCCGTCGATTCGGAAGTTTGCCGCCGACCGCAAATCACCCTGCGTTGCGACTGCGCTTCCACCGGACGCTCCGACGCTTTGATCGACCGGCCCGGTCCACGCGAGAAAAATGCCGACGACGGTGGGCGACTTTGGCGACATCACGAGCGTTGCCGGCTTTCCCTGAATCTCTCCCGTCCAGACAACGCGCGCATCCGACTCGGTAGCGCTTTCCGATGTCACTTGCCCTGTATTGGTGACTTCGGCTTCCGTGAAATCCTCATCTTTCGCGCCCTGCGCTCGTGCCTGCACGACGGGCAGACAGAAGGCGAGAGTGAGTGCCAGTACGCCTCGTGCAAGTGTCGCCCCCATGGCGCGACGGCCGCGCACATGAGATTCGTCAACGGTTGAATTCGACATGACGCGCAGTATGACTTCCACGAGCGGCCAACGCGCGCGTCAACCCCACTGCGCAAGGAGAATTCCAAGATCGATCGCATTGACCTCGCCGTTGCCATCAAAGTCAGTAGCGCCGCGCGTGCCCGCGGGCACCGTGCCCCACGTTGCCAACAGTCGTGCGAGATCTGTGCCGCTCACGCGTCCATCGCTGTCGGTGTCGCCGAGCTCCAAGCGCACCAACGTGTACGGCGCGAGCGATGCGCCCGCGTTCACAAGAATCGTGCCGGACGAGTTCACATCGACCACCTCGACCGACGCCAACGTCGATGCGTCGAGGTTGACGATCGATCGATCCAACCGCCGCAACGCGTCACCGAGCGTCCATACGAATGGAACGCGTTGGTAGAGCGGCGTCGACGCGTGCGCGAGCATGAGATCGGGCTGCGGCGCGGCGACCACTTCGAAGTTGAGAAACTGCGCCGAAGCGTCGAATGGCCCGAGGTCGGCCCACGACGTTGGTCCAACCGCGCGGAAGAGCCGCGTCTTGTTGACGTGCGTACCAAAGATCGCAAATCCAAGCGGATTTCCAGCCATGGAGTTGCCTGCGATCGCGGTTGCTTCGCTCTGACTTCCTGCGGGAAGGAGCGGCGTCATCGTGCCATTCGCAAACCACCACACGGCGCGCCCGCCCGACACACCCGCCGCGGTTCCATCGAGGCCGACCGCGAACGCTTGCGTCGGAAGCCCCGCTTTCAACGGCGGCAAGATGGTGCCAGAACCTGCGGCGTTCCAACGCACCGCTTGCAACGCGCCAGCGACGTACGCGCTTCCGACGGCGATTCCCGTCGGTGAGACATCACACGCTTCGACGCCGCTCCCACCTTCCACCGCGAGCGATTCGAAGGCGCCATCGGGCCGAACGCGCCACGCATCGGTGGAGCTCGTCGCGCCGAAACCGACGGCCCAACCCGTCTCTTCGACATGGTTGGCAATGCTCGTAGTGACGCTGCTTGATGCAAGCACGTTGACACCGCCCGATGGCAGCGCGGTCGTCGTGGCGACGGCGGTCGTACACGCGCCCGTCACAGGCGGGCACCAATCACCGATCAAGAGCAACTCGTTGTTTGGTCGGAAGCCTGCGGGCGTGGCGAAGGTGAAGGTCCCGTGTGCGTAGGCGACAACCTCGCCCGTCGGCGCGACAACGAATGGCCGCGCACCACCAGTGGTCGATCCGCACTGCGCCACGCACGCGACGCGGCCATCGTTTGCAATGGCGACACCATGGAACGGCGCGACCGATGCGGGGTTCGTTGGTTGGCAGAGATGGACCACACCTTCCACTGGCCGCGCGAAGAAGCGCGGAGGCGCTGCGTTGACCGAGGCGGTCCAGATGGACGAGCCTGCGAGCGCGATCGCCGCCGCGGACGAAACCGCGCCGGAACTGGCGAAGCGTTCAATTGTGTGACACGGAAATGACATCGCGGCAGTATCGCCGCGGATTTGGGCCCAGACAATCGACGCGTGAGCGCTTCCGCGCGAGCGGCCGACGATCTCGCGCGCCGAGCACTTCGCGGACTTTCAAAGCCTCGTTTTCGAAGCCGCCGGCTCGAGAGCACACTTCGACTTGGCCAATGGAGATCTCTTTTTCGTCTCCGCTCAGGCGAACTTCACCGGATCCTGTGTTCTCACTTTGGAGGCGCACATGAGCGTCGTACATTCTCGATCTGTGGCCGTCCCACTCACCCAACACACCCTCATCGCACGGCTGCGCGATCCAAATGACGAGATCGCGTGGATGCGCTTTGAACAGAGTTATCGTGAACTCGTGGTGCGATTTGCGATGAAACAGGGCCTGCAGCCCTCCGACGCGGAGGACGTTGCTCAGGCCGTCTTCCAGTCGCTACTCTCAGCAATGCAGGGATTTACGCTCGATCGGTCGAAAGGACGCTTTCGCGATTACCTCTTCCGAGCGGTCCGCAATGAAATTTACCGACAAGCTGGAAAACGGCGTCCAATCTCCGCGTCGGAGTGCCTAACCGAAGTGAAGGACCGCTTTGTTTCGACGCCGGTCGAGCAAGCTGCCGACCCGAACTCAGAAGCTGAGGCGCATCGCGCGTTCGAGAACGAATGGATCGACCACCACTTCAGAATGGCATTCACGGAGATCCGGCGGACATTTTCGCCGGACAGCGTGGCCATCTTCGAGAGGCTCCTCGCGGGGACGTCGATCGAGAGCACAGCGGAAGCGTTCACGACGACGACGCAAGCCGTGCACAAGGTGAAGCAACGGATTCGCGATCGCATGCAGGAACTGGTGAGCGCGCAGATCGCGGAGGAAGACGGTTGACGTTGCGGCACGACGACGACGCGTCCACGCCGCGCGCAACGAGAGATGCGACGAGCGATGCCGCGATCGGGCGGGCGACTGAAGGCCAGTTCGACGGAACTCCGACGAAGCGCGTCGCGCCCGAGATCGCTTCAACCATCGCGACAGAGACCGAAGTCGCGCGCGCATTTCTTTCAGACGATTGGATGCGCCGTACCGCGCAAGCGACGCGCCACGACGCGAGCGACCAATCGCTCGGGCAACTCGCGGGATATTGCCTCATGCGCATCGTGCAGCGCGGCGTGCAAGGCACGGTCTATGAAGCGGTCGAATCGCGCACGGGCCGTCGGGTGGCGATCAAGCGACTTCCGCTCCATGATGCGACGAGCATTGAAAGTGCACGTTTCGCCCGTGAAACCGAAGCACTCGCAGTCCTTCGACATCCGAACATCGTCTCACTCCTCGCAGCACCAGTTGATGATGGCGCACGCCTCCTCGTCATGGAGTGGATCGACGGCGTTCCGCTCGATCGCTGGGCCGACGACACGTGGTCGCGCCTCGGAGCGCGTGATGCGACGACCGCGATTGTTGTGTGTCTCGAGAAAGTCGTGAGCGCCGTCGCATCTGCTCACGCACGCGGCATCATGCACCGCGATCTCAAGCCGTCGAATGTGCTGATCCTCCCAACGGGCGAGCCGAAAGTTCTTGATTTCGGCCTCGCGAAAGCACTCACCGGCGCGACGGAAGTGACGCGCGCCAACGGATTCGCAGGAACTCCCGCATGGGCTGCGCCTGAACAGGTGACGGGAGATCCGCGAGATATCGACGCGCGCACGGATGTGCACGGGCTTGGACTCCTGCTCTACCGAGCGCTCGCCGGCCGAACTGCGTTCGATGGAACGCTCCCGATTCTTCCACTTTTTGAAGCGATCAAGACTGCAACACCTGCGCCGCCCTCACGTGAACGGAAGTCCGTCGCGCGCGAACTCGATTGCATCACGCTTCGCGCGCTTGAGAAGGAACCCGCGCGTCGATACCAGAGCGCAGAGTCGCTCACGCGCGATCTTGCGCGCTTTTTGTCGGGCGAACCAATCGATGCACATCCGCCGAGCGCGTGGTACATCGCGCGCAAATTCGTGCGCCGACATCGCGCCATGACGGCACTCGCCGCGATCACGGCAGCCGCAGTTGTTGGTGGCACCGCTCTCTCCGCAGCACTCGCTCTCGACGCACGCGACGCACGTCACGCCGCAGAGCAACGCGCCGACGAAGCCGATCGCGCACGCGATCGTGCGGAGCGGATGAATGGATTCTTCCAGGAATTGCTTGCCAACTTGCGTGAACGCGAAGTGGCGGGCGATCGTGCAGGTGCGCGCGAAATCCTCGCGCTCGCAGCGGAGAGTCTTGAGCGCGCAGGCACACCAAGCGAGTCGGAAGTCGACCTTCGCCTCACGCTTGGTCGCGCGTTTCATGAGATCGGCGACTATGGACGATCTGCGAATGAGTATGCGCGCGCTGCAGCGCTCTTGAGCGAAGCAACGGAGCCGGTTCGTCTTGCGCAGACACTCATGTCAGAGAGCCAAGCGCTTGTACGTACGACCGAACGTCGCCGATGCACAGCAACGGCACGGCGCGCACTCGCAATCTTCGAAGAAACGCACCAACCGCCCGCGCTTCTTGCAGAGGGCCATGCGACGCTCGCGCGTGCGCTGCACTACGAGGGGCCGCAACCAGAGTCGCTTCAACACGCGGATCTCGCGCTCGAGCTCGCGCGCGCCGCGAATGCACCAGTGACGGTTGCGAACGCGCTCTCGACCGGCGCACTCGCACTTGAGAAACTCGGCCGTTTGGAAGAGGCCACAAATCAAGCCGTCGAAGCGGCGAACTTGGCAAAATCTCTCGACGCGATGCGTCCACTGGATCGTGCTCGGCTTCTTCACAACGCTGCGTATCTGCTCGAGCAATCGGGGAAGGCCGTCGAGTCACTCGCGCTTGCGGAAGAGTCGCTCGCGATTCGCGAAGCGCACTTCGGGAAGGGGCATCCTGCGACCGTTACAGGCCTTGGCCGCGTCGCTGCTGCGTTGCGTCGTCAGAACCGCTTGGAAGAAGCGATGGCGATCTACAACCGATCGATCGAGATTGTTTCGGATGAGACGCCTGAGGCTTCCGCCATCCGCGGCAATACACGCCGACATCTTGCACGGACGCACGAATTGCTTGCTGCCCGGTTGCATGGATCAGATCCCACCACTTCAAACAAACATCGGGATATCGCGATCGATTTGAACGCCATCGCGGCGGAAGAGTTGATGCTCGGAGAGGCCATCAACTCGCGCACCGTGCATAGTGCCGTCACTGCGCTTGCGCGTGGTATCGGCGCACGCGATGGACGCGAAGCGCTGCTTGCGTATGCACGTGATTTCCCACGTGAACTCGCACAGATTCGTTCCAACGACTCGAGTGACGCTCGCCGTGTCGCAGAAGCACATTTGCGCGCAGCCGTCATACCCATCCTCGTCGATGCGAGACGACAACCATTGTTCGTCGCAGATCAAGAGTGGATTGCGCTCGTTCGCGCAGACCTCGCGGCGGTCGATGCGGAATCCGAAGTCGATGCAGCGTTGCACATCCTCGTCGAACTCGGGCTTTGCGAACTCCTTGGCTCCAGCGCTGATCCTGCGGATCGCTTGGAGTCGCGGACGCGCGCCGAAGCGCTTGTTTCAAGGGCGCGCTCGGTCGTCGGCGAACTTTCGCCGATCACCGCGCGATGTGAGGCGCTCGTACGTCGGTGACCTCGGGTCGCTGGCTTTGAGCGGTACACATGGCGGCGATACCTCTCCCGAGGCGGTTTTCGACAATCTGAACCTCATCTGAGAGATCACTCAATCTCGCGCGGAAACACTCTGCAGCGTTTGTCTTCGCGCAGGTCTCGTCCGACCTCGCGCGACTGCCCGTTGCGAGGAGGCCCGATGTCTGATCGCACGACCGCACGTGGCGTGATTGCCCGTACCCGCAAGCCTGTCGGCAATCCCATGCCCGCGGCACCTGTCGAACTCGCCGTGGAACGCGCAACGCGACCATCGGCGACGCCATACGCCGACGCGTGCGCAGCTCCCGAGAAAGCCTGCATCGAAACGTGGTCCGCCGCGCTCAATCTTCGCGCGTTGCTTGCCGAACACGGCTCAAACGTCTGGGTTGTTTCGGAAGCGCAACTCCTCGCCAATCTCGATTCGTGGACACGCATCGCGGGTACGCGTGAACGCGTGCTCTTTCCGGTGAAAGCGAACCCTTCACCGGCTGTCCTCGAGTTACTTGCAGCAGCTGGCGCGAGCGCTGATTGCGCATCACCTGCCGAGATTCTCCTCGCGCGACTCGCGGGATTTCCGAATGCGCGGATCGCCTACAACTCACCCGCCGCAGACCTCGCGACCGCGTGGAGGTTGCTCGTCGCAGGCGGCACCGTTGTTGCTGACTCGCGCGAGTTCCTCGCGGCACTCGACGAACACGCGGCTGCCGCGCGCGAAGTCGGTGATGCACCCGCGCTCGGACAACTCTTTGTACGCGTCAATCCTGCGATCGACATACGCTATCGAAAGTGCGAAGCGTGGAGTGAGCTGACATCGCATGCGAAAAAGACTGGGAAATTCGGCATTCCCGCTGAGGAAGTCGTCGAGGCCGTCGCGTCGTTGCGCACGCTGCGCGTTGCTGGATTGCACGCGCATGTCGGAACGCAGATGGACCACGTCGAGCCGTTCGTTCAACTCGCGGCGCATCTTGGCGAAATCGCCGACGCGATCGCGGATCGCACGGGTGTGCTTCCCACCTTGCTTGATCTCGGTGGTGGACTTGGAATTCCATTCACCTCAGCCGACGAGTTCCCGTCGATCGATGCGCTGGGAAATGCGCTTGCAACCACACTCGATCCGCGCTTCACCTACCTCTTTGAACCTGGCCACGCGCTCGTCGGTAACGCGGTCGCTCTCCTTGGATCGATTGTTTGCGTGAAGAGTGTGCGCGGAAAGCGTTGGACGATTGCCGATGTTGGCACCGATCAACTCGCGAAAGTCACGCTGCTTTCGTGGCATCATCCTGTCCTCGGGCCGGATGGTCACACGCTCGCAACGACCGGAAACGACGCGCTCGGCGGACCACTTTGTTTCTCGGGCGACACACTCCTTCCCGCAACCGACACGTCGCATCTCCAAGTCGGTGATCCGGTTCTCGTGCAACATGCCGGCGCGTACTGCGCGTCGCTCGCGAGCACCTTCAACGGTCGTCGCAGCGGAGGTACGGTTGTACTCCGCGCGAACGGCGCGATCGAACGCACAACGCCGCGCGCGTCGGGGCTTGATGAACCGCTCGCCCGCGGTCATGCATGGAGCGCACTCGCAGCCACGCATGAAACGCGCATGCCACTCGCACTCGACGTCATCGCGCCGCTCTCAAGCAAAGTCTTGCGCGAAGATCTTTGCGCGGAGCGCTTCGCGTATGTCGCCGCGACGAGCGAAGGCACGCACGCCTACGAATTCGAGTTCTCAGTCTCGAGCCCGGTTGGCTTCGTTTCGATGCCGCTTGCGATCCGACTCGCCGGAGATGCCGCCATCGTGTCAACGCTGCGCATGCTCGGATACGCGACCAAAGCGTTTCCGGTCTGGGGAACTTCGCTCGACCTTCGCATGTCGAAGCAAATCTCGACGAACGAACCCGTGCGCGTGCGCATTGAACTTTCGCACGCAGCGCAGCGCGAGGGCCCAAAGAGCCGCCGTCTTGCGGTTCGATTCACGATACGAGGCAATACTGCGCAAGGCGACGCTGCGGCGGGATCGTTCGAGATCATGTTCGACGAAGCTGGCGTGGGCTGCTGAAGCCCTGCACAACGCATTCGCTCGTCAACCGCCGTACATGTCGGCGTATGGATCGTCGGCGTCGTCACTGCCGCTTGCCTTCGACACATCGATCGCAAGCGCTGCACCGAGTATCGCAACGCCAACAAGAGCCGCGCCAAGCGTGCGCCAGAACGTCGCCGCCGCGATCGACGGCGCGCGCAAGGCTTGTTTCGTAAAAATCAGCGCGAAACCGGGTACGAGCGGCACGAGCCACCAGAGCCAATCGGGCGTCTGTGATTGGTCGTACGCGTCGCCACAGCGCGCCACGAGCGCGAGCATGACCGCGCAGACAACAAGCGGCGCGCCGGCCGCTTCCATGGGCTTCGCGTCCTTCGCAAACTTCCCACCGATCGCGGCGAGTATCGCGATAAGAAGCGACGCCACACTCACAGCACCACACATCACGGCGAGTGATGCGAAACCACCAAGTCCAGCGAGTACCGCGACGATTCCAAACGCGCCCCACGCGATCCAGTAGATCGCGCCGCCTGCAAGAGGGAGCGCCACACCGGCCGCAAGGACGAGGGCTGCGAGGCCGAGTTGTTTGAGAAGTGTCGGCTGCGGAAACTGCACGAATTGCGCCGCAAGCGCGCCAGCGATGCCAAGCGCGACCATGGTCACGATCGGCGCTCCACCGCGCGGCATGCGCATGCGCGCCGCGACGACACACACTGCGCCGACCATGAGCATCAGCGCAGCAAGCCCAAGGCGATGCCAACGCTCGAACGGCGCGTCGTCACCTTCGATCGTGATGACTTGTCGCGCAACCGCTGTCCACCCGAGTTCGTTCGTGAAACTCACGAGAAACGCGAGCGCCACCGCCATTGCGGGAAAGCACTCCACGGCCCACGCGCGCCGCCGAAGCGGCGTTACCAGTGCGATCGACGCAACCGCCGCCGCGACGAGCGCCGGAATCACCACCACCGACATGATGTAGCCAACGACGCCGTCCATCGATCAACCAGCCGCTTTCGCCACATCGCCCTCGAGCGAAATCGTCATGCGCACTTCGTTGCCAAGCGCACCCTTCGGCGCTTCGATGCCCCACTTCATGCCGTAGTCGGCGCGCATGATCGTAAACATGCACTCGAAGCCGACTTTCTGCCCGGTTGGACCTTTACCAACGCCCGACACCGTGCAATCGACTTCTATTTCCTTCGTCATGCCGCGCAGTGTGAGGTCGCCTTTCACCTTCCAGTGACGCTCACCGACGCGTTCCGCCGACTTCGACTTGAACTGAATCGTCGGAAATTCCGCTTGATTGAAGAAGTTCGGGCCTTGCAGATTCCCGTCGAGCTTTTCGCTACCCGTGTCGACCTTGTTCACCTCGGCCGTCACGTCGAACGTTGGCGCAGCGCTGTCATCGAGCGGCCACGTCGCAGTGCCCGTGAGTGCGTTGAAGCGACCGTAGAAATAGCCAGCACCAAGATGCTGCACGCGGAAGATCGCCATCGAGTGGATGGGGTCCATCGTAATGGCACTTGCCGATGTCGCTGCCGCGACGTCTTGCGACGAAAGCGGTGCGAGTGCCATCAACGGCGCGAGTGAGATCGGAGCGGCGACGAGCGCCGCGACAAGAAGTGCGTTTCGCATAGGGCGCATAGTAGCGCGACGCACGTTCGCGTTCGGGCATGTGCGCTCGGGCGAGCCGCGTTACGGAGTGCGCGAGAGCGCGACCCGACGGAACACAATGCGCTTGTAACCAGCACCCTCGTACAGGACGCCGAGTTCGTTCGGCGAGAGCATCACCGGCACGCTGTACGCAAAGCCTTCGGGCTCGATCAGGATGCGGTCAGGCGAACCAGTCGCGGGCCATGTACGACCGCCATCGCGCGAAATCCACAGTGTGCCGAGCGCACGTCGCGATGAGCTATCCGCGCCGGTGTAGTAGACCGTCGCTCCGTCAGCCGTGACCACACCAGCCATGCATTGCGGTTCAACGAGATTCGCTTCATCGACAAGCGTGCTCCATGTCGCGCCGCCGTCGGTCGAAACCGCGCTTTTGCGGCACTTCGCACCGAGATGCTGCCGCGCGTTCAGCACCACCGCGCCATCTGCCCGTTCAAACATCTGCACTTCGTTTGCGACGCCTTTCGCGCCATCGGGCGCAGTTTCGCCGAAACGCCATGTGTCGCCGCCATCATCGCTGATCGCAGCGTAGACCTTCCACTGGTCGAATGGACCCTCGTTGAACGGCATCAAGAGCCGACCTTTGTGCGGCCCACGCGAGAGCTCAATGCCGATGCCAGGGCCGGTCGCAGTGCTTGTCGCGCGCACTGGCCGCTTCACTTCGCGCGTGACTTCGCGCGGCGCCGTCCACGTTTCGCCACGATTGTCCGACGAAATGACGTAGGTGCGGCAGACGAGATCATCGGGCGCGTCGGGAGAAACGCCATATCCCTCGACGACTTTGTGCTCGCCGCGCGCTTTCGGATACGACTGGAACATCAAGATCACGCGGCCCGCGTGCGCACCGGTGCGCACTTCGACCGCCGTTGGATTGTTGAGCGAACGATTGCCGATCTCGGCGATCACGCGCTGCGACTGCCACGTACGGCCATCGTCGTCCGAGACGCGCATCACGAGATCGTTCTCGTCGACATCGGCGTAACTCCCACGAGCTTCCGCGAACGCGAGCAACCGTGGCGTCGCAGCGCCGTGCTCCAGACGAACAATCGATGGAATGCGATAGACGGGATATCCACCTTCGCCGCCGACGAAGACGTCGACTGAATCCGAGATGGTCGCCGACAACGCAGTATTCGTGCGCCGCGCATCTTGCTCTTGATCTCGCAACGTCTTTTGCGACGTCTCTTGCAACCTCTCTTGCGGCGGTGCCGCAGAAAGCGGCGCGCAAAGCGCACACCACGCCACGACCGCGAATGAACGATGCATCGACTTCATCAGCATGTGCGCAGTATCACCGATCAACCCGCACGAGAGCACGGGCGAAGGCGGGACTCCTCATGGGTGAGAATGTGTCCGGATTCATCCCGCCTGCAAACGAAGAGGCATCAATTCCCGTTTTTCCGGCTGCGAAATGCGCGATCAACGTCAGAATCCAGCACCCCGCAAAAGCGAAAGCGAGACACATGCGAGAAGTTCGACCGAACACATCCCACGACGCCACCCACATCGCGCTCCCGAAGACAGGTCGGGCGGGCCCTTTCATGCGCGCTGCCGCGCTCGTTTCAGCCTTGATGCTCACAAGCATCGCGAGCGCTTCTTCCTCCGATCCAGGCCCTTTCCCAGTCTCGCAGCGCAACGTCACCGTCACGCGAGCGAATGGCACGACGTTTACGGCACAGCTTCGATATCCAGCGACTTCGACTGCGACGAACGCACCCTTCGCGTCGGCGGCAGCGCCCGCACCTGCGGTCACCTTTGGCCACGGTTTCCTCACCTCGGTCGATCTCTACGACACAACGCTCGATCATCTCGCAAGCCACGGTTACATCACAATTGCAACCACGTCGGGCGGAGAGCTCTTTCCAAACCACGCGAATTACGCGGTTGATATGCG
>JBEIJG010000046.1:0-12198 GCA_040380385.1 Phycisphaeraceae bacterium
AAGAATCGGGTCGAAGATTGCCCTGTCTGCCAAGGCACGGGTTACTTCGGTCAGACAGGTATTCTCGAGGTTCTGAACCTCGACGATGAAGGCCGTCGACTCCTCAGCGAGAACGACTTCCGCACTGCGTACGCACGCGCGGTCCGCGAGCAGAAGATGATTCAGTTGCAAGAGGCGGCGCTCCTCAAAGTGCGCGACGGCGCTACGAGTCTCGAAGAAGTGCAACGCGTCTTCGCACCAAAGCAAGCTGCTGGTGCGCCGGCGCAAAAGGCACCCACCGCGTGATCGTGCGCGCAACGCGCCCGTACAGACTGCAACGCTGACAATCGCTCTACGACACACATCACGCGGCAAGCCAAGCGCTCACCGCTCCAAAGTTGAATGAGGCGGACAACGCCTCTTGAAGGACCTGAGATGGACGCAATCTTCAATATCCTCGTGATCGCATTCATCGGCCTGATCGCCTACTGGTGGGCGAACCAGGGCATCCTGAGTGCGCTTCTGCACCTCATCTGCGTTGTTGCAGCTGGTGCGCTCGCCTTCGCTGGCTGGGAACCGATCGGCTACATCCTTCTCGGCGTGCCGGCGCTCGTCCACTATGCATGGGGAATCGCGCTGCTCTTCCCGTTCGCGCTCTATCTCTTCATCCTGCGAACGATCGCGGACAAGCTCGCACCGGACAACCTCAATTTCCCACACGTAGCGAACCTTGGTTTGGGCGGTGTGCTCGGCGCGTTGGCTGGCGTTCTGACCGTCGGTATCTCGATCATCGGTGCAGGCCACATCCACTCGTCGAATGAGATTCTGGGCGTCGTTGGCGTCGCGCGAACCTCGCAATCGAAGGGCCAACCGAACCTCAACGTGCAACCACTCTGGGTTCCTGCGCACACGATCACCGCTCGAACCTTTGAGTTCCTCTCTTCGACCTCGATGCGACCGACGCTCTCGACCCCGACGCTCGCTTCCGAGCAGCCGTTCCTCGACAAGATGGCCCTCGGCCTCTTCCGCGATACCTACTTGAAGGACGGTCGTATCGGCCGCGTTTCCGCTGCACCCGGTGCCGTGCGCATCGATCAAGCGGCACTTGCTTCCACTGGCGGACAGTCTCGCTACATCGTGAAGGTTCACCTCGAACCCGGTGCGACCACCGCAGGCGTTGGTTTCGCGCTCTCTGCGTCGCAGTTCCGTCTCGTCGGGAAGCCACGTGCGGCAGGCGGTCCAGGCAGCGGCATTGCGTTTCCGACCGAGTGGTCGCAACCGCTTCCAAGTGGTGGCACCGGCATCTTCAAGTTCGACGATCGATCGCACTATGTGACTGGCCCCGCTGGCACGCAAACGCTCGACATCGTGTTGATGTTCCCCGCCGACGCGTTCCCGAAGGGCGAGCCTCCCCGCTTCCTTCAAACGATGGGGCTTCGACTGCCATTCCCGGCGATTGGCCAAGAGGTTTCGGAAGCCGAAGCTGCTGCGTTGGTCATGGGCGCGGAAACCGGAACTGCGCCGGAAATCCCCTCGGACACGCCGGAAATCAGCCAAATCGATCTCGTCGTCAACGACCAGTTGATGCCTGCGAGTGCCGACACGAACTCGCTGCCAACAGGCATGGGCGTCAAGGATGGCAATTGGCTCTTCGAGGGCGTGGGCGACTTCGAACAAGGTGGTTTCCGCGGCAATAAGAACGTCGTCGTGAAGGGCATCTGGTCGCCAGCGGCAACGCGCGTCGTGCGTCTCAACATGTCGCGCGGCGGCTCGAGTTCGATTGATCTCTGGAACGATCGCAGCAAGGTCGCCGAGAAGGCTGGCCCGAGCGCGAAGCTCACGCTGATCGATGATCTTGGTCGCAAGTACTTCCCGATTGGCTACATGCACATCACGAAGTCTGGCGATCGCCGCGTGACGATCGCACTCAATCGCCAAGATAAGTACACCACGCTCGATCAATTCCCGAGTCTCTCGAGCTCAGGTGCCGACACGTTGTACGCGCTCTTCACGCCCGCAGTTGGTCGCACCATCGTGGGTGTGAAACTCGGTGACGAATGGGTTGCGCGAAGCGGCGTCGTCATCGAAGAACGAAAGTGAGCGCTCGTTCGCGCGAAACCCGCGGCTTGATCGAAGCGATCAGGCCATGAGCACAGGACATGTATCAAGCGTCGCCTCGGTTCTCCGAGGCGGCGTTGTTTTTACGCTCCATGGCTGCACGCAAGCGCGCGTATGCGCGACAACATGGTGTGCGGTTTGATCTGATGCATCGCGGATTGCTCAGTTGAGCGCGACGGAGATGCGACAAAAAAGTTGAGCCAAATGTGGGATCAAAGTTTCCTTGTGGAATTTTTGCCTGAACTCACGAGTGTCGCCAGAAACGTGCACACAATCACTTGGTGTCACGAGCTGTGACACCACGTATCGATTCGCGCTGCCGGTCGTGCGAGTGAGCGTGCGAGTGGTCGTTCATGCAAGGCTCACGCGCGGAAATTCGTTGTGATCAACACTCGCGACGGTTGCGGACACGGGAAAGGGACCGCAGCAAGAGAACTACGAGAGAACTACGAGAGAACTACGAGAGCATTACGAGCACAAAAAGGAGGAAGAGGGTCATGAATCGTTCAGGAGAGGATTGTCACGCCGTTCGACCAGAGGACCGCGCACGCGAACCAGTTCGCGATGGCCACCAAGACGAGTCCGCCGAGAACGATCCTGAAAAGGCAGGGTGCGTCGCTCAGATCTCAGCCCCCGCTGCGACCGGGCTGTGCCTCGGCCAAATCACGGGCTCGCAGCATGCCTCAGTTTTACACAAACGATGGAAGGCCGACCTGCGCGCGTTTACCTCTCATCTTTCGCGAGATGGAGCATGGATCGCGATGCTCTATCTCGTTCGGCTGACGTTGCATCGCATGCATCCACGGACGAATCGCCTGCTTGCGCACTTTCGTCCGCGAGATGCGGGCGAGCGAGCCGCCGAACGCTTTCTGCGGGCACTGGGCTATCAAACCCTCGCGCGCAACTGGCGAAGTTTCCGAGATCCCCGTGATGAGGCGGACCTTGTCATGCTTTCGCCAGATCGCGCGACTGTCGTGGTCGTGGAAGTCAAACGTGCCAGGGGTCCTTGGGACGCACTGGATCGCGTGGATGCCCGCAAGCGAGAAGTGCTTTGGCGGCTTCTGCAAGATCTCACCGATTCGCCCGGGTTCCTGAAATCAGGTCGCGCCGAGAGCGATACGTCGTGCGACGAGCGACGACCCTCGGTCGGTCGACGAGATCGTTCGCAATCGCCTTCAACGAAACCGTCGCACAGCGCTGTGCACCCTTCCCGCCCGCTCAAGATGCCCGCAAGCGCCGATCTGGTTCGTGTTGATCTCATCGGCGTGCGAGGCGAAGGACGCTCTGCGAGCGCGGTTCGTCACGTTGTTGGACTGTTCGAGCGCAGACTTCACCGAAGTTCAGACTCGATCCTGCGCCGCTCCTCAGCGCGCTCGGTGCGGTCCGCCTCCGGCGCGTCGCAGGTGCATGCAGCCGACAAACGTCACTCAAGCCGTGAAGACAGCTCGCGTACTGAAGCCACTTCGCAACATTTGGAGAATTCAATCGCGCGAGGCGTGAGAGGTGCACGTGACGATCCACCTGCGCGGGATTCGCCGCAAGCCAATCAGCGCCAGTACCGCTCGAGTGCGATCTCGACGAGACGACGTTCCATTTCGCCAATCTCGTCGGTCACCCAGCGACTCCGGAGTGAGTCCAGATACCGCTGTCGTTCGATCGCGCGGCGACGCCCTTCAAGCTCCGCTCGAAATTGCAACTGCACATCGCGGTCGAACAACGAACGACTCGGCGGCCGATCCAACGCAAGAATGCCCAGCCAAACGACGAGTTCACGCTGCTCGAGCGGCGCACTCGGAACGTCGATACCAAGGCCGGTCAATCGTTCCTTCGTCGCATCCGTGAAAGGCATACCTGCGATGCCATCCGGGGGGTAATCGAAGGTTTGCCAAAGCCCTCCGTCTGGAAGCTTCAACTCCGCCGCAATCTCGGAGAACTTCTTGCCCTCCGCAGCCATCGCCTTCACCTTCGCGATCGCGTCAGCGTCGGTCCTCGGATTGAGTCGAATGCGTCCGAGTTTCAGAACTGGCGGCGGATTGAACTCCGCGCGGCGCCGTTCGTACTCTTGAACGATGTCTCGCCATGAGACGATCGTGCGTGGCTCAATACGTTCGTTCATCAGGCGTCGTACCAATGCGATATCGCGCTTTTGTTGCACGAACTGTTCGAGCGTTTGAGACTCCTCCGCTTCGAGGCTCGCTTCAGCCGCGGCGCGGCTTCCGCCGCGTTCGGCGATGGTTTCTTCTTGGAAACTGCGAAGCCATGCGAACAAGCCTTGCTGTTGTTCCGGCGAAAGCTTCGACTCTGCATCTGCAACGATGAGTTCGTTGTCGACGAGATCCTTGAACGAAAGTCGGACCAGTTCTACGAACACTCGACGACCTTCCACGCGATCGCGAATGGCGGCCGCGGAAATGAGACGATCGGCGATCGGTTCGAGAAACGCGTTCGCGAACACCGGGCGACCGTTCACCTGACCAACGAGACCTTCGACTGGCCACGACTGACCGGGATCCAACTTGCGTTCAAAGGTCGATCGCGTCGCATCGATCTCAGTTCGACCGTCGGCGTTCTGCGAGATGACTTCACGTCGCGTCTCGACAAACGTTCGATCGCCGGATGACATCTCTACTTCGTCCGTCACAACTTCCGGAGTCTCCACAACCACCGGGTCAATCCCGACAACATCTGTTTTCAGCGCCTCAGGTGGACGAGCGAAGTCGCTCAACGTGATCGCTTGGGCATCGGGTCGCGTGCTTGAACCGCATGCAACGAGGACGACAACCGGCAAGGCGAAGAGCAGACGAGCTCGAAGCATGGGCGGAATCCTAACTCATGCCTAGGCGAACGTGGCCCGATGCGGCTATTCTCGCGATATGAGCGACGAAACCCCGCAACTCCACATCGATTCGGATTGGAAGGCACAAGCGCAGGCGGAAAAGGAACGCCTCGCTGAAAAGGAGGCCGCACGCGCTTCGCACGCGGGCAACGGCGGTGAGGGCGAGATGCCTCCTGCGAGTTTTCAAACGCTCGTGGCGACGCTCGCCAGTCAAGCCATGATGGGGCTTGGTGCCTACGGCGACCCTCAGACCGGTCGCGTGGTGATCGATCTTGTGGGTGCTCAGTTTGCCATCGACCTCCTCGGCGTTGTCGAGGAGAAGACTCGGGGTAATCTCGATCCGGAAGAGGCGAAGGAACTGGGCGAAGTCCTCGCGCATCTTCAGTCGCGGTTCGTTCAGATTGCGAAACTCGTCGCGGCCCAAATGCAACGGGACGGCGGCGCCGCCTCGGCGATGGGCGGAGATCGTGGCGGAGATCTTGGCGTGATTGGCTCCATTGGCGGCCAGCTCGGCGCGGGCTCGAACGAGCGCCCGGCGAGTAAGTCTGGCCTCATCATGCCGGACTGAGTTTCCGTCTTCGCGTCACGAGAACAGACCGCTCATCGGACGGTGCGTGATCATTGCAGCCGCAGGTCAGACGTTCGCCGTCGGCCGACCGCAACGACCGTCCTTGCCCAGTCACAGCGCAACTTTCAGGCAATCACGGCGCTGCCCATGCACGGTCTACGCGCCACTCAGCGCCGTCGATGCGCCACGCCTACACCAGAAAAGCGCTCCCAAAGAGCGACCACCGCGCGCGCTTTGCTCCCCCGTTCCGTGCGGGTGCACCTTGTGCAACCGCGCGCTGATTTCAAGGCGCATCACAGCACTGTTTTCCGCGCGAGAATCCTTATACTCCGCGATTCACCGCGTCTGGAGATCGGGCTCGGACGAAGCCCCCCAACCGGGACGCCTGTGCCCCTGAAGCCGTAGGACGGCAGCAGGGCAAAACCGGAGAACAAACCTTGTCGACCGAATCGACTTCAGCTACCCCCGCCCATGCTGCTTCAAGCGTTCCGTTTTTGGAGCGCCACTACCACCTGCTTCGGCGTCTTCACTCGCTGAGCGGCATCTTTCCGATCGGGCTCTTCCTGATCCCCCACCTCACGACCAACTCGTCCATCGTGTGGGGCGACGTGTTCAACGCGAAGAAATACGCCGACTACGCGTCGACGGGCCCCTCGGGCGCCGGCATCGCGACCTTTCAGCACGAAGTCGACTTCATCCACAATCTGCCGGCGCTGATCTTCGTTGAGATCTTCGTTCTGTGGCTCCCGATCGCGTACCACGCCATCCTCGGCGTGTACTTCGCGCGGTCAGGAAAGTCGAACACCCAGCGCTACTCCTACCAAGGCAACTGGCGCTACAGCGCGCAGCGCATCTCGGGTTACATCGGCGTCCTCTTCATCTTCATGCATATCTCGAGTTTGCGTTGGGGATGGACATACGGCGGCATCATGCCAACGTTTGATCCGCACGCCGCCGCGAGCACGACGGCGATTCATATGCAGGGCGGCATCTTCCCCTACTTCAACGCGCTCTTCTACGCGGTGTGCGTCTCAGCGCTCATCTTCCACTTCGCGAACGGCCTTTGGACGGCTGCGATTACGTGGGGCCTCACGATCAGCCGACAAGCGCAAGAGCGCTGGGGTTACGTATGCGCCGTCATCGGGATCTCGCTTTGGGGCGCAGGACTCACTGCGGTCGCAGGCTTCACCAACCTTGACGTGAAGAAGGCGGAACAGATCGAAGCTCAAATCCAAGCAGCAAGCGCTGATGCTGACTCAACTTCAGACACTGGCTCTGGAGCACTACGTGGTGTCATCTTCGATCCAAGTGCCGCTGACCAAAGCGTCGGTCAAAGCGGATCGTGATTTCCAATTTGCGGCGAGTGCGCGCAAGACCAGCTTCACGCTCAACCGCTCGTACAACTCAGTCTCCTTCCACAACATCCGGCGAGTCGATTCGTTCCCACGACCACGAATCCAACTCGCGCGAATGAACCGCCAAAAACCCCGATCAGAATTCGGATTCCCAACATGGCAGTACACACCAAGCGTCGCGTGATCGTTGTCGGTGGAGGCCTGGCAGGTCTCTCCGCAGCCATGCGCATTGCAGAGGCCGGCGTCAGCGTCGATCTCTTCTCCATCGTTCCCGTGAAGCGCTCGCACTCGGTCTGCGCTCAGGGCGGCATCAACGCCTGCAACGAGATTGCCCGCCAACAGGGCTACTCCGAGTACGAACACTTCGACGAGTCGATTTACGGTGGCGACTTCCTCGCGCACCAACCACCGGTGTACGAAATGGCGCACTGGGCGCCAAAGATCATCGACCTCCTCGACCGCATGGGCGTGCCGTTCAACCGCACGCTCGAAGGTCAACGTGACCTGCGACTCTTCGGTGGCTCGCTCTACAAGCGCACCCATTTTGCCGGGGCAACCACAGGACAGCAGCTGATCTACGCCTTCGATGAACAGGTCCGTCGCTTTGAGAGCGAAGGAAAGGTCACGAAGTACGAGCACTGGGAATTCCTGCGACCGATCCTTGACGCGAACGGTGTCTGCCAAGGCATCGTCGCGCAAGATCTCCGCTCGATGACGATCCGCGCCTTCCGCGCCGACGCCGTCGTCATGGCAACCGGCGGCAATGGCCTCGTGTTTGGCAAGAGTACGAACTCGGTCATGTGCACCGGCGGCGCAGCGAGCCGCTGCTACCAACTCGGCGCGTGGTACGCGAACGGCGAGTTCATCCAAGTGCACCCGACATCGATTCCTGGCTCCGACAAGCTCCGTCTCATGAGCGAGTCGGCGCGCGGTGAAGGCGGTCGCGTGTGGGTGCCTCGCAAGAAGGGCGACACGCGCGATCCGCGACAGATCCCTGAAGCGGAGCGTTACTACTTCCTCGAAGAGCGCTACCCGAAGTACGGCAACATCGTGCCGCGTGACATCGCGACACGCGAGATCTTCGAGATCTGCGTGAAGGACGGTCTCGGCGTCGGTGGCGGCAACATGGTGTTCCTCGACCTCACCCACCTCGGTCGCGAGTACTTGGAGCGAAAGCTCGGCGGCATCATCGAGATCTACCGCAAGTTCGTCGGTGACGATCCAGCCGAACTTCCGATGAAGATCTTCCCAGGTGTCCACTACTCGATGGGTGGCTTGTGGACGACGTACTCAGCGAAGCCGGACGGCAAGGGCATGATCTACGGCGCGCCGAATTCGATGGTCACCAACATCGAAGGCCTCTACGCCTTCGGTGAGGCGAACTACCAGTATCACGGCGCAAATCGACTCGGCGCGAACGCGCTGCTTTCGTGCATCTTCGACGGCCTCTTCTGCGGCGCTGGCGTTGCGAATTACGCACGCGACCGCAAGTCGGGCGCTGCGGAAGCGGATGCGTCGCTCTTCTCGAACGCCGAGAAACTCGAGGGCGACAAGCAGCAGCGACTCATTGATTCGAAGGGCACGGAGAATCCGTACGTCATCGCGAAGGAGATGGGCGACGAAATGACTGCGGCGAGCACCGTGGTCAAAGACGCGGCTCGCCTCATGCAGGCGCGCGTCAAACTCGCCGAACTCCGCGATCGGTTCAAGCGGATGTCGCTCTCGGATACGGGGCTCTGGACCAACCAGAACCTCTCGTTCGCGCGCGCCACGCACGACATGCTCATTCTCGCGGAGGCGCTCATCGAAGGCGGCCTCGAGCGCAAGGAATCGCGCGGAAGCCACTTCCGCACCGACTACCCGCAGCGCGACGATGCGAACTTCATGAAGACAACCGTCGCGAAGTTCGATCCGGAAAGCACGCGACCGTCGATCTCGTTCGAGCCATATGACCTCCCGCTCGTGCAGCCTCGCGCCCGCACCTACGGCAAGGTCAGCAGCTGACGACCCCGTCGGCGTTAGAGCAGTGTTCCGCGCAATAGCGCGTCTGCAAGACATCAACGGCCCAGAGCGCACGCGCGTTCTGGGCCGTTTTCATGCATGAGATGAGTTGCTTGTCGCGCACGAAAACCGAACGCTTCAGTTCGCGCCGATGCGATAGACGTTGAAGAGCGAGAGCGCGAGTGCGATTGCCGACATCGCGATCAACGGCCACGCGCGAAGCCTTGGGCCAGCCAAACTTGCTGCGGCAACCAGCGCGAGCACCAACACAGGCGGTTGGATGTAACGCTCGAAGCACTGCGTGTTCGTCGTCTGTGCAACGGCCATACCGAGCAGGGCCAACAGCGCGTAGAGCCCGAGCCCGCGTCTGTCGACCTCAATCGATGCCGCGCGCGACCACAATCGCAGATACGCACCAAGGACCGCCGCGCCGAGGCCGGCAAGTGGCACGATGAGTATCGAACGCTCCGCAGGAGCCGGCAGTTTGCTCGCGATGGTCCAAAGGATGCCACCGAAACGGACGTGCACGATGTAACTCGAAGGAAGTGCGCACGCCACGATCGCTGCGAGCACGGCGAGCAGCAACATGCGCGGCGAGAAGAGTTCGCGCAGAAATCCAGGGATCCCTACGAACACCGGCGTTGCCCAGACTGCAACAACAGCAAGAACATAGATGGGCGTGACGGGGTTCGCTCCGCCACCGTGGTACTGCTGAAAGGTCGGCGGGACGAGTCCACCCCAAAGTTTGACGAAGATCGCCACGACGACGAGCGCGGGCACCAACGCAAGCGCCGCGACACCGAGTTCTGACGCACGCGGCCAACGCTTCGCCGCGCAAGCGCGCGCCACGACGGCAGCCCCAGGAAATGCCGCTGCGTACGCAAGGATCTGGCGCACGAGCACGCCGACTACCGCGAGGAGCGATGCAAGAAGCCCGCAACGAACGGCATACGGCGTGCGCGCTGCTGCAATCGGCGCCGCCGCAAGGAACGCTCCGAAGAGCGCGATCGACGCGAGATTGTCGGTTGTCATCCACACCGACGAGCTCAGCACATAAGGCGAGGCGCCGAGCAAGCATCCTGCGACGATGCCGACAAGCACGCCGCTCAGTCGCCCGATGTACCCCGCCACCATCGCCACAAATGCAACGCCGAAGATCGCGTTCACGACTGAGAGCAGGACACCCTCGGCACCCGCGCGCACGGCCACGGCCATGAGGAGGTGATATCCGGGCGTCGTTGCGGAGTTGTAGTCCGAAAGATCTGGTGTGGGCAGTGTGCGGGCGAACTCGAGAATGACCGGGAGGTGGTAGTCACGTTGATCGAACCACTCGCTTGCGCCTGTGATTCCCGCAAGAATCGCGACGAGCGCAAGTCCGAGGTGGATGCCCGCCGCGCAACCCGCGGCGATCCAGCCATCGCGTGAAACTGCCTGCACACGTTCCATCATGACGTCGGGGCCTCTTGCTGCAGGAACACCGAATTGAGGATCGCACCTGCCTGCGGCGCAAAGAGCACAACGCCGAGCAATCCGAGGAAGCAGAGAATCGCGGAGAGGACGACAGGATCACTTCGAAGTGCGTCGAGTGGGCTATCCGAACTGCCCTCGTTCGCGCGCCTCCAAAATCGATGGATCGCCACAAGCACGAACGGCGTCAACAACGCAAGCCCCGTTGCGCGCGGACCAAACAGCGTCCACGCGTGATCGCTGAGCGCGTACGAGAGATACATCGACACCGTCATGACTGCCGAAAGCCCGAGAAGCCACTGCAATTCTTCGCGGCCACGGTAACCCGCAGGCGACTTCCACTGGCTTCCCGCGCGCTCAGCGCTCACGAGGTCACACATCCGCTTGATGAAGCCGAGGTAGAGGCAGAGAAAGAAAACGCACAGCACAAGCCACACGCTGATCGGGACCGCAATCGCGATCGCGCCTGCGGCTGCACGAAGACCAAAGCCGGTCGCGATCGTGGCAACGTCCACAAATGCCACGCGCTTGAGTCCACCGTTGTACGCCACCTGCAAGACGGCATACAGCGCGACCGCGAGGACAAGCGTCGACGAGACGAGCCCCGCGAGGACAACCGAAAGCGCGATCAGAACAACACCAATTCCGATCGCGAACGTTGGCGAGATTCGCCCTGCCGCGACCGGCCTCCGGCACTTCACCGGGTGCTGCCGATCCTTCTCCGCGTCCATCGCGTCGTTGACGCAGTAGAAGCCACTCGCGACGAAACAAAACGCTGCGAACGCGAGAGCCGCGGCGATCGCCTTCTCGACGATGGCATCCGTCGTTTGCGTACGCACCGCATTCGCGGCCCAGAAGATGAACGCGAGCAGGACAAAGCTGTTCTTGGTCCAGTCGCCTGGTCGCGCGAGTTTGAGGATGTCCCTTGGGGCAGCCATGGTTCGGATCTTTCGGTGGGTTTCTATCGGCGCTTTCGCAGGTGCCTCCACAGACGCACGGCGAATCCGGACGAGTTCTCCCGCGAAAGTTCCCGCTCTTCGCCCGCCGCAATCGGTCCCGGGCGCTGCCCAGTCCACTATCATCCCACCTCGCCGCCTTCCGGCCCCCACCACCATGGTTTCTGACACCGCTTCCCACGCGTCCTCCCACGCTTCTTCGAAAGTCTCCTCCGCCCCCGGCAACCGCTCGGTCAAGTTCCGCGTCAAGCGGCAAGACAACCCGGGTGAAGCGCCGCGTTGGGAAGAATTCGTGGTGGATGTCGAGCCAGGCGCGAATGTGATCGCTTGCCTCCAGCAGATCGCTCGCATGTCGAAGACAGCCGACGGCCGTGCGACCACGCCAGTCTGCTACGACTCGGGCTGTCTTGAGGAAGTGTGCGGCTCATGCGCCATGGTCATCAACGGCAAGGTGCGCCCGTCCTGCTCCGCGCTCGTCGACAAGGTCGTTGCTGAAGACGGCACGATCACGCTCGAGCCGATGTCGAAGTTTCCTGTCATCCGTGACCTCGCGGTCGACCGTTCGCGCGCGTTCCACAATCTCGCACGTGTAAAGGCGTGGGTTCCGGTTGATGGCACGTATCACCTCGGAGCGGGCCCGAAGGACACGCCGGAAAATCAAGAGATGCGCTACACGCTCTCGACCTGCATGACCTGCGCGTGCTGCCTCGAAGCATGCCCGCAGTTCAACCTCGAAGAGAACGCGGACAAGTGGGACTCGGAGTTCGTCGGCGCGCACGCCATCTCGCAAGCTCGACTCTTCAACACGCACCCAACAGGTGCGACGCTCGCTTCCGAGCGTCTCGACGTGTTGATGGCCAAGGGTGGCGTCAACGACTGCGGCAACGCGCAGAACTGCGTGAAGGTTTGCCCGAAGGA
>JBEIJG010000047.1:0-12197 GCA_040380385.1 Phycisphaeraceae bacterium
CGAGGAGGTCACGAGGAGGTCACGAGGACACCACGACGCGACGCTCCCGAATCGCATCCGCGGAAGCGACGTTCTTCCATCGAAGTGCTGCCAAAGTGGGGGAGATTGGCTGTGTCCGGCGTTATTCTTTTCTTTATGTTCACGCGGGTTCCGCTGATCCTCGCCATGACGGCCGCGCTTGTCGCGGCGACTTTGGCGTTGCGGATCGAGCTCCCGCTCGGCGAGCGCGCGGCATCGCGCCCGCGCGCGGACGAACCCGTGAGTTTCGCCGACGACGTGCTGCCGATTCTCGCGACGAATTGCCTGCGTTGCCACGGCGG
The DNA here is from genome assembly GCA_040380385.1 of Phycisphaeraceae bacterium. Classification (GTDB taxonomy): domain Bacteria; phylum Planctomycetota; class Phycisphaerae; order Phycisphaerales; family SM1A02; genus QWPT01. The sequence goes on from JBEIJG010000047.1 coordinate 321, forward strand.
CGTCCGCGAGATGGCTGGGCTCAATCTGTCCGATGAGGCGTCGGTCCGCTCGCTCTTGAGCTCGGGGCACCGCGCGGTCGTCGGCGGGAAGCCGCTTCAGAGCGAATTGTTTGCGCGCGTTTCGACAAGCGATCTCAACGAGCGCATGCCGCCAGATGGCGCGGGGCTCTCGTTGGAGGAGGTCGCGGTCATTCGTCGGTGGATTGCAGAAGGCGCCGCGTGGGGGACGCACTGGGCGTTCGCGCCGCGCGTGGCACCAGCGCTGCCGACGCAGGCGTCATCGCTCTCTGCATCACGATCTCAGTCGTCATCACCCGCGCTTGCCGCATGGGCGCGCAACGACATCGATCGATTCGTCTTCGCCCGCCTTGAGGAAGCGGGTCTTGAGCCTTCGCGCGAAGCCGACGCGGAGACGCTCGTGCGTCGCGTGGCGCTCGACTTGACCGGCCTTCCGCCTGAGGAAGCTGTGCGCGCGGCGTATCTCGCGAACCCGACCGACGCTGGCTTCGAAAAAATCGTCGACGCGTTCCTTGCGAGTCCGGCCTATGGCGAGCGCTTCGCGCGGATCTGGCTTGATTTGGCGCGCTACGCCGACACGCAGGGCTACGAGAAGGACGCGCGCCGCGACATTTGGGCTTGGCGCGATTGGGTCGTCGACGCGCTGAATCGCGACATGCCGTACGACGATTTCGCCGTGCGGCTTTTGGCGGGTGATCTTTTGCCGAACGCGACCGACGACGACCGCATCGCCACCGCATTTCACCGCAACACGCTCACGAATACCGAAGGTGGAACCGACAACGAAGAGTTTCGCATGGCGGCGGTCTTCGATCGCGTCTCCACGACGTGGCAATCATTCATGGGCGTGACGTTTCAGTGTGTGCAGTGTCACGGTCATCCATACGAGCCGATCCCGCAGCGCGAGTACTACCAATTCCTCGCGTATCTCAATCAGACCGCCGATGTCGATCGCGATGACGACGCGCCGCGACTTACGGTCGAGCGTACGGGCGTCAAGACAAGCGTTCCGGTGATGGTTGAACTCGCGGAGGCTGAGCGCCGTCGAACGCATCGACTCGAACGCGGCGCGTTGTCGGCACCCGCCGAAGAAGTGACGCCCGCGTTGCCGCGATTTCTCTTTGGTGCAGGTGTCGCGGGTGAGGGCGTCGCACCGATCGGGCGACTCGCCATGGCCGAGCGACTCGCAAGCGAGGAAAATCCGCTCTTTGCGCGTGTTGCCGCGAATCGCGCGTGGGAAACGCTCTTTGGTCGCGGCATCGTCGAGACGAGCGAAGATTTCGGCGCGATGGGCTCGGGAGCGAGCGACCGCGCGCTGCTTGATCATCTGGCGGGTGTGCTCATCGCGCGCGGATTCTCGATGAAGGAACTCCTTCGCGAGATCGTGACGAGCGCGACCTATCGCCAAGCGAGCGAAGCGTCGCCTGCGGCGCTTGCTCGTGACCCAGACAATCGACTTTGGTCGCGCGCACCGCGGCTCCGGCTTGAAGCGGAACAAGTGCGCGACACGGCGCTCGCGGTCTCGGGACTTCTTTCGCGCAAGCCGGGCGGCCCGCCGGTCATGCCGCCGCAACCCGAAGGCGTGTGGCAAGTGGTCTACTCGGGTGATGCGTGGGCGACGAGTGCGGGCGAAGATCGTTACCGCCGCGCGCTCTACACGTTCCTTCGTCGAAGTTCGCCGTACCCGTCGTTTATCGCGTTCGACGCAACGAGTCGCGAAACGTGCACAGTGCGACGCATTCGTACGAACACGCCGCTCGCGGCGCTCGTGACATTGAACGACCCTGTGTATCTCGAAGCAGCACAAGCGCTCGCAGTCGTTGCGCGTACCGAGCCTGACGACGCAGCCGCTGTGCGGGTGATGCTTGAGCGCGCACTCGGACGAACTGCGCGGGAAGAAGAAGTCGCGCGACTCGTCGAACTCGTGACGAACGAGCGTGCGCGCTACGCGGAGCACGCGGAGCTCGCGCGGACCCTCGCTGGGCGCGCGGCGGAAGGCTCGACAAACATTGCCCGCGATGCGGCGCTCGTGGCGGCCGCCAACGCGATTCTCAACGCCGACGACTTTCTCACGCGATCATGACCACCCACAACGTTCCAATGCGTGAAACGAATGACCGAGCGTCGTGTGCGGCGGCGGAGGTCGCGCAGGCGACGCGTCGAACATTCCTCGGCAATCTTGCCGGAGGTGCAGCCGCGTTTTCACTCGGCGGAATTGCGCTGACGGAGTTGTTGGCGCGTGAGTCGAGAGCGGCCGGGAACGGTGACGCGAAAGCAACCGAAGATCCGCTCGCGCCGCGTGCGCCGCACTTCGCCGCGCGTGCGAAGAATGTGATTTACATCCATCTCGCGGGTTCACCGAGTCAACTTGAGTTGCTTGATTACAAGCCGAAACTCGCGGAGTTCCACGGCACGCCATGTCCAGATGAGTATCTCAAGGGCGAGAAATTCGCCTTCATCAAAGGCCATCCCACGCTGCTCGCGCCGCAACACAAGTTTGCGCGCGCGGGGCGTGCCGGCCTTTGGACGAGTGATCTCTTGCCAAACTTCCGCACGATTGAAGATGAGGTCTGCGTCATCAACACGATGACGACCGATCAGTTCAATCACGCGCCTGCGCAGCTCTTGCTACACACCGGCGAATCACGGTTCGGTGCTGCGAGTTTCGGCTCGTGGGTTGGATACGGCCTCGGCTGCGAAACACGCGATTTGCCTGCGTATGTCGTGCTCGTTTCCGGCGATAAGACGCCAGACGCGGGAAAGAGCGTCTGGGGAAGTGGCTTCCTCCCGAGCGTGTATCAAGGCGTGCAATGTCGCGCGTCGGGCGATCCCGTTCTTTACGTGAAAGATCCCGAAGGCATGCTGCGTGAGACGCGCCGCGCGACGATCGACGCAATCGCAGCGCTCGGGCGCATGGGCTTCGCGCGGCATGGCGATCGCGAGACCGAAGCGCGCATTGCGCAGTATGAACTCGCGTATCGCATGCAAATGGCGGTGCCCGATGCGATGGATCTCACGCGTGAATCGCAAGCGACGCTTGAGGAATACGGTGCGTCGCCAGGCAACCCAAGCCTCGCGAATTCATGTCTGCTCGCGCGTCGCCTCGTCGAGCGCGGTGTGCGATTCGTGCAACTCTACGATTGGGGTTGGGACGGACACGGCACGGGCCCGAACGATGATCTCTTGACGCAACTTCCGAAGAAGTGCCGCGAAATGGATCAGCCTGTTGCGGCCCTCATTCGCGATCTCCGCCGACGCGGTTTGCTCGATGAGACGCTCATCATTTGGGGCGGCGAGTTTGGACGTACGCCGGTCGCCGAATTCCGCGATGGAAACAAGAACTTCCTTGGGCGCGATCATCACCCGCACGCGTTCACGATGTGGATGGCGGGCGGCGGCGTGAAAGGTGGCACGACGTACGGTGAGACGGACGAACTCGGCTATCGCATCGCGCGGGATCCTGTGCGCGTGAAGGATCTCCAAGCGACGATCCTTCACCTCTTAGGGCTCGATCACTTACGACTCGGCTACATGCATGCGGGCCTCAACCATCGGCTGACAGGCGTGCAGGGCGACGCGAAAGTTGTGCGCGGATTAATCGCGTGAGCGTTCACCGCGAGCGTGCGTTCTCAACGTCGATCGCGTACACGCCGCCACTCGCCGTCACGTAGAGCGTCTTTCCATCTTTGCCACCGAGCGCGCAGTTCGAAACGCGCTCTGGGAAACGGATCTGGCCGAGCGGCTTGCCGTCTGGCGCAATCACGAAGATCGCGGCGCGCGGAGGAACGGCGACGTAGAGATTTCCCTTGGCATCCACCGTGCAACCGTCGCCACCGATGGTTTCGCGCGTACCGCCTGGAATCGAATAGAAGACCTTGCCCGCGCCGAGCTTTCCGGGGCCTTCGATCGGGTATGCCATGATGTCCATCGTGAGGTAGGGCACGACGTAAAGCGTCTTTCCATCGGGAGAAAGTGCGATGCCGTTCGGGGCGCGCACCTTGTCGTCGCGGATGACCTCGGTCGCTTCGCCGCCTGCGAGTGGCACGAAATAGACCGCATCGGGCGGCATACCCGCGCGCTTGCGGCCGATCACGGGCGCGGTGAACCACACGCCGCCATCGCCGATGACGAGATCGTTGAGGCGACCAAGTGCACGGCCGGAGCCTTCAACATCGTTCGAGCGCTTCTCGCAGAGCACGGTGATTTCGCCAGACTTCGGATCGACGCGCGTGATTGCTCCCGGCGATGCCTGTGCACCGTAGAGGTTGCCATCGGCACCTACGAAGAGGCCGAAGGTTGCGTTCGCTTTGCGCGTGACTGCTTGCGCGCCGTTTGCATCGACGCGGAGGATTTCATTCGCAGGAATGTCGACAAACCACACGCTGCCATCGGTCGCGCAAGCGGGGCCTTCGGTGAAGTTGTGACCTTCCGACCACTTGTAGATCGGCGTGCCCTTGGTGACGACACCGACGATGTCTTCGTTGGCTTCGGCCACCTTTTGTGGCCACTTTGCGGCGAGCGTGGCCGGCGGCGTCGCTGCAGGTGTCGCGGGCGTGCTGGGAATCGCGGGCGCGGTGGTCGGTGCGTTCTGCATGAGGAACGCTACGGCGAAGAGTTCAGCGAGCATGGTGGGAACGGTACTCGATGTGGGAGCGGGACTCGATGGAGTTTGGAATCAGGAGATGATTGGCCAGCGCGAGCGTGAGGAATGTGGCAGTCGACGGAAATGCGTTACTTCGTCGCGGTTTCGATAGGCTTCGCAGCGACCGCCACGTCGACCAGCATGCCTGGCTGCAAGAACGCCGGCGGATTCTCGAGCGCGTAAATCACTTGGACGACGCGCGTATCAATACGTTCCGAGTTCTCGCCGGTGAGCGCCTTCTTCGGCGCGACATCGGGGATGACGCGCACGAAACGCAGCGCAACTTGTTCGCGACTTCCGCCGCGAATCGTCGCGACTGCGCGGCCTGATGAATCGAATCGCCACGCGTCGAGTTCATCGATATCGGTGCGGACGTGCAGCGTGGAGATGTCGCCGAGTCGAAGGAGCGCGCCGGCGTTCGGGCCAGCTGCTTTGTATTCACCGGGCCGCGCGTCGAGTCGAAGCACGGTTCCGGCGATCGGTGCGCGCACAATGAGGAGGTCGCGCGCGACTTCTGCTTGGCGAATCTGCGCATCGACAGCGATGACTTGCGCGACGAGCGCGTCGACTTCGCGCGCAGCGGCCAACTCTTCCGCCTGTGCAACGGCGAGATCTTCGGGATACGTGCCCACCTTTGCGCGGATGAGTTTCGCTTCCGCTTCTGCGACTTGAGCTGTCGCAAACGCGACGGCAAACTCAAGCGTTGGTTGCTCATTCGCCGTGGTGCCGCGGTCGCTCACTTTCAGCAGGCGTTCCAAGCGTCCGCGCGCATCAGCGAGTGCAGACTTGCGCGCATCGACGAGCGCGGTCGCTTCGGCGACATCTTCTGGACGCGGGCGCGCGCGAAGTTCAGCGACGCGCAAACCTGCGATGGTTGCACGGGCGCGCGCGGTTTCAACGGCGGCCGCAGCGGCAGCTCGTGCGGCCTTCGCGATCTCAATGCGCGAATTGGCGTCGCGTGTATCGAGTTCGACAAGCGGCGCGCCTACTTCTACGCGAGACCCCTCTTGGACAAGCACCTTTGTCACGACGCCGCCCACGTGCGCACCGATGAGAATCGTTTCGCTTGCTGGTTCCACAATGCCGACGCCCGCAACGCGATCGGGGAAGGGAATCGACGGTGGAGCGACCGGCGCGGGCCCTGTCTTTGGCGGCGTGTTGAAACGAGCGACTGCGAGGCCGGTGAGCGCGAATCCGCCAAGTGCGAGGATGGGAAGAGCGATGAGGCGGAGTTTCATGCGTGGACTCCAGAGGCGAAGTCGGGATAAAGGTCGAGATGAAGGTCGGGATGAAGGTCGGGCTTCAGTTGGGATTGCTGCCGGGCGTCGCAGTGGCGGGAATCGGTGTCGTTCGCGCGTAGGAAGCGCCTCGCGTGAGTTGATCGATGCGCCCGTCGTTCACATGCGCGATGGAATCGGCGAGATGGAAAATGCGATCGTCGTGCGTCACCACGACGACGGCGCGATCGGTGCGTGTCGAGCGACCGCGGATCAACTCCATCACGCGTCGGCCGAGTTCGGCGTCGAGCGCGCTCGTTGGCTCATCGCAAACAAGGAGTCTTGGCTCGTGAATCAGCGCGCGCGCAATCGCCACGCGTTGCTGTTGCCCGCCTGACAACTTCAGCGGCCCACTCTTGCCGCGACCTTCGAGCCCAAGCGTCGTGAGGAGTTCGTTCGCTTTGCGAACCGACGCACTCACCGATTCGCCCTTCAAAACGAGCGGCACGGAGACATTCTCGGCAACCGTGAGTTGCGGCACGAGATTGAATTGCTGAAAGATGAAACCCACGTTGTCTCGGCGCCACGCGGCGAGACGGTCGCGGCGAAGCGTGGCGAGATCCGTACCGAAGACCGTCAACTCTCCACTGTCGCGCGACAAGAGGCCCGCAAGAATTGAGATCAGCGTCGTCTTTCCGCAGCCCGATGGGCCGACAAGCATCGTGAGTTCGCCGGCGGGGACGTCGAGGTCGATGCCTTGCAGCGCTTTCACAGCGCTTTCGCCGCGACCGAACGTCTTCGTCACGCCACGCAAGCGAATCGCCGTCGCGTGTGCGGCGACGGTGGTGTTGGTGGAGTTGGATGAACCGAAAGTCATGGCAGTACAGTCATGGAAGGACAGTCATCGAAGGACAGTCATCGAAGATCTGTCACGCGCTTGGCGCGAATTCACGGTCCCTTAAACTCATGGTCCCTTAAACTCATGGTCCCTTAAACTCATGGTCCCTTAAACTCATGGTCCCTTAAACTCATGGTCCCTTGAAGACGTCCGCGGGATCGAGCCGCACCACTTTCCACATCGAGATCACACTGGCGAGAATGCAGATGATGAGGACCGCGCCGGCGGCGATCAGCGGAATCTGCCACAGCATCTTGAAGGCCAATTTTCCGCCTGCTGCGTTCAGGCCGAACGCGCTGACGGCGCCGAGACCGAGGCCAAGCCCGAGGACTCCAGCGACCAGCGCTTGGAGCGCCACCATGCCGAGCAGTCGCCATGTCGAGGCACCCATCGCTTTGAACGCGCCGAAGTAGCGCAGATTGTCGAGCGTGAAGTTGTAGAACATCTGCCCCGCGATCGCGACGCCGACGAAGAATCCGAGTGCGATCGCGATGCCGAAGTTGATCGGGATGCCAGTTTCACGCATCCAGTAACTCAGCGTGCGCATCGCGTACGCATTCGGATCAAGCGCTTCGAGACCTGTTTGTGCGCGAATACGTTCGGCGAGCGCGGCGACGTCTTGGCCTTCATTCGCCGTCACAAGCACCGCGCTCATCACACGTCGAGATTGTGGCGCGTAGGAAAGCGCGCGCGCATACGTCGTGTACACCGTCGGCGCCGCGACGAACGTCTCCGCGCACTTCACAAGTCCGACAACGCGTGCGCGGCGTTCGTTCAGTTCCAAGATGTCGCCAACCTCAACATCGCGCGTTGGTCCGTTGGGATCGAAAACCTGCCCAGGCGCTGGAATCGCGCCAGGTGCGAGATCGGCAGGCAGTCGCAACTGCTGCTGACTCGAGCCGATCTCAACCATCACGGCGTCAGGCAATCGCAAATCCGCAAGTGAACCTGCGACGACTTCCGCGGGGCCGCCCGCGAGCGTGTCGGCATCGATGCCAACAACGTCAACGCTGCGTCGAACGCCGTTCGGTAGCGTCGCGACGAGCAAACTCTTGTAAAGCGGCGCGGCCCACGCGACGCCCTCGACGCCACGCACGCGGTCAATCGCGGTGGATCGCAACGGCTTCTGATCGTCGACGAACGACTGCGTTGGATCGAAGACCCAGAGGTCGAGGTGCCCAACTTCTCCAACGAATGCAAACGTGCGGCTCATCAGACCGACGAAGATCGACGCTTGCTGCGCAATCAACAGCGAGGCGAAGCCGAGACCGAGGAGGATCCCGTAAAACTTCGCGCTGTCACCAAAGAGCATTTTGATTGCGAATCGCCACATGCGCGTTTTCTCGATCGAGCGCGAATGCTACGCGTTCGGTCGCTCTCCCGTCGTCGACTTTCGGGCTGCGCGCCACGCCTTCCACCACTCAAACACGATTGGCAACACGCTCACGATGATGATGATGAGAATGACCTTCGAGAAGTTGTTCTTCACGATCGGAAGATTGCCGAAGATCGCGCCTGCGCCAACGAAGCCGACGACCCAGATACATGCGCCAATCACGTTGTACGCAAGAAACCGGCCGTAACTCATCGTGCCAACGCCTGCAACGAACGGCGCGAATGTGCGCACGATTGGAACAAAGCGCGCGTAAATGATGGCTTTACCGCCGTGCTTCTCGAAGAACTTCTGCGTCTTCTCAAGGTGTGACTTCTTGAGGAAGCGGAACCGCCCGCTGAATGCTGGTGGGCCGATCTTCTTTCCGATGTGGTAGTTCACTGCGTCGCCGAGTACTGCGGCGATGAAGAGCAACACCATCATGAGCGGAACGCTCAAGCCGCCTTGCGAGGCAAGTGCGCCAGCCGCGAACAGGAGCGAGTCGCCCGGGAGGAACGGCGTGACGACGAGTCCTGTTTCGGCGAAGACGATCGCGAAGAGAATCGCGTAGGTCCAGAGGCCGTGCTTCGCGATGATTTCCTCGAGCGCGACGTCGAGCTCGGTGAACAGTCGAAGGAACTCGTGCCAGAGTTCAAGCATTGGGATTGCCTCCGTTGTCGCTTTCTGCCGCTGGCGATTCTTCTGCGGATGCGCGGGCTGGAATGACTAGCGACAAAATCATCGTGCCTCCGATGAGCGCGATGATGACTCCGAGCGAAAGCGGAATCGGTACGTGGCCCTGAGGATTCGTGAGTTCATCTTTGAAGAAGTAGGGGAGGACGGTCATCTTCATGCCGACCCAGACGAGGACGAGGCCGAGGCCGTACTTCAAGAGATGGAACTTCTGCATTGCCTCTGCGACGACAAAGAACATCGCGCGCAGCCCGAGGATGGCGCAAATGTTTGAGCCAAAGGCGACGAAGGGCTCCTGCGAGATCGCAAGCACCGCGGGAACCGAATCGACGGCGAATGCGACGTCGGTCGTCTCGATCACGAGGAGCGCGACAAAGAGCGGCGTTGCGGCAAGTTTGCCGTTGAGGCGGGTAAAGAAGCGCGTGCCGTCAAAGTTCTTCGAAACCGGGAGCACGCTTGAGAGCATGCGAATCAACGGATTCTTCTCAGGTTCGAGTTGCTTCTCTTCGCTCGCGATCAACTTCACGCCCGTGACGATGAGGAAGATGCCCATCAGGACGAGGACCCATGCGTAACTCACCAGGACACTGCCGATGCCGATGAAAATCGCACGAAACACCACCGCGCCGATGATGCCCCAAAAGAGGACGCGGTGTTGTTTGTCGTGATCAAGTCCGAAGTAACGGAAGATCACGAGGAAGACGAAGAGGTTGTCGATAGAGAGAGAGAGTTCGACCACATATCCCGTGAGGAACTCGAGAAAGAGCGTGCCCGCCGCCTGTGCGGGTTCAAGCTTGAAGTAGCGCGTGTCCTCGAGAAGCGCGGGATTCGCGGTGATCTCAGCGAGCGCGAATTGCCGGAATCCCCAGGCGACTCCAAGTGCAGTGAGCACGCAAATGACGGTCCAAACGGCGGAGACCTGCATCTGCCGACGTGCCTGCGCGGCGGGCGTGGCACCGCCATGCGCGAGGCGCTCGATGACGAAGAGGTCGAGGGCAAGCAGCGCAGCCACTCCTCCAAGAAACGAAAGGAGAAGCGGCCAATAGTCGAGTGGATTGAAAATGGCGTAGGCGAGCAACGGAAACCTCAAAAGTGGGGCGCAGTGTAGGGGGGAACGTACCCCGTTCGCGGCTCGGGCGCGATGCCGCGTTGAAGTCGGTCTTACGGAGGGTCGATCGCTGCTCGGACGAGTTGAAAGGGCGCATTCCCTTTGCCCGTCGAGTTCCCGGAGGCCAGTTCATGTTCCGTTCATTCGACAAATCATGCCGAAGTGCTTTCGGTGCAGCGAGCGTGCTGCGGTTCACACTGCTTGGTGGCGTACTCGCCCTGAGTTTCAATGTCGTCGCGGCCGCGCAAGACGATGTGGCCGGAGTCGGCGACACGTTCGATGCCGCAGAACTCATCCCTGCGGCTTCCTCGGGCTTACCGCCCATTTTGCCGGGTCAAGAGCCAGGCGCCCGCGAGCGCGGCAGCGTGAGCCCCGTGCCGCCGCCCGCAGACAGTGCGCGCGAGTGGTTCGGTCACTCCGATTGGTGGACGTGGTCACGCGCCACTGGCGATTGGGGTGGCGCGCGCAGCACAATCGAGGACGCCGGCTTCATCTTCAACGGATCGGCGATCACCGAATGGTCACGCGTTTTCTCCGGTGGTCTCGACAACGCAAGTGCATTCCGCTTCTTGCTTGACCTGAACTTGACGGTTGAGCTTGAGAAGCTCGTCGGACTCAAGGGCGGCACGGTCTTCGCAGATTTCCAAAACGCCGACACAGGCGTGGGCGCCCTCGTACACGGTGGATTTCAGCCGTACTCGAACATCGCCATCGACGGCAGCATCACGCAGCTTTCACAGCTGTGGTACGAGCAGTGGCTCTTCGATGATGTCTTGCGCGTGAAGTTAGGCAAGGTCGATGCGAACACAGAGTTCGCATACATCCCGGCAGCGGGCGGCTTCATCAATGCGAGCGCTGGCTTTACGCCCACGATCTTCGCGCTGCCGACCTACCCGAATCCTTCGACGAGCGTGAACGCCTTCCTCTATCCGACGGAAGAGTGGTACATCGGATTTGGCGCCTATGACGGCGCTTCCACACTCGATGGTGTTGCAACGGGCTCGCGCGGACCGTCGACTTTCTTCAGCGACGATCTCTCCGACGATTGGTTCCTCATTGGTGAAACCGGTTTGACCTTTGGTGAAGCTGGTTTCTTGCGCAATCTCCGCGTCGCTGCAGGCGGTTGGTGGCTCATTGGTGATGTCGACACGTTTGACGGCGGCACCGATGATGGCACTGGCGGTCTCTATGCGCTCGCTGAAACGCGGGTGTGGACGCCGGAAGGCGTGGACTTCGCCAATGAAGATGACACGCGCGGGCTCTGGGCTTTCTTGCAGGGAGGTTGGAGTGATCCGAATGTTGCGCTTGCTGCGCAGCAGTACGGCGGTGGTATCTCGCTGACGGGCACGTTTCCAGGTCGCGATGACGACTCCACCGGCATCTACTGCTCGTACGTCGTCTTTGGCGATGATCCAACCTCTGGTTTTGGAGACGACGAATTCTCTATCGAAGTCTTCTACGACATCGCGATCACGCCGTTTCTTCACCTGAAGCCCGACCTTCAGTGGTTCAACGATCCTGCGGGTGATGGGTCGGTCGACGACTCGCTCGTCGGAACTCTCCGTCTCACCATCACGTTCTGAATATCACGGAAAAGCCGCGTTTGCGCGTACGAAACTGGATTGACTCATGCATATCTCTACACGTCTTGCCCTTGGATTCGCAGCAACTGGAACGCTGGTTTTGGCCTGCGCTGCAACGGGTTGGCTTGGTGCGCGCAGTGCGGAAAAATCGGTTGCACAACTCACTGGACCCGCGTGGACTGCTGCAAACGGCGCCATGGAATCCGCGATTGGTGTGGGCACCGAAATGCGTGTGGTCTCCGACATGCTTGCGCGGGGTGATGCGCGTGCGACGGGATTACAGCAGGTCGAGAGTGAAACCGATGAGGCGCTCGAAGCAGCACTGGCAACGGGTCTGATCGATGCA
>JBEIJG010000048.1:0-12109 GCA_040380385.1 Phycisphaeraceae bacterium
GCACCCCGCGCCGCGTCAGCACCCCGCGCCGCGTCAGCGCCCCGCGCCGCGTCAGCGCCACGCGCCGCGTCAGCACCCCGCGCCGCGTCAGCACCACGCGCCGCGTCAACGCCCCGCATAGTCGATCACACGAGCGATCTCGGAGCGCAAGTCCTTGCGATGGACAATCCGATCAAGGAAGCCCGACTCGAGCAAGAACTCGGAGCTCTGGAAGCCTTCCGGAAGATCTTGGCGGATCGTTTGCTTGATCACGCGGGGACCCGCGAAACCGATCAACGCCTTCGGCTCTGCGAAAATCACGTCGCCGAGCATCGCGAAACTCGCGGTGACGCCGCCAGTGGTCGGATCTGCAAGCACCGAAATGTAGAGACCCTTTGCTTCGTCGAGCCGCGCGAGCGCAGCGCTCGTCTTCGCCATCTGCATGAGCGAGAAGCCCGACTCATGCATGCGGGCGCCGCCCGAGCACGCGACGGTCACAACGGGGACGTTGTGGTCGATGCCTGCTTCGATCGCGCGCGTGATCTTCTCACCAACGACCGACCCCATCGAACCACCGAGGAAGGTGAAATCCATCACGGCGACCACAACGCGTCGACCTTTGACGAAACCAAATCCCGAAAGCAGCGCGTCGCGTTCGCCCGTCTTTTTGCGTGTGTCGGCGATGCGCGCGGGATACGGCTTCGAGTCGACGAAGTGCAACGGATCGATTGCAACAAGATGCGTGTCGATCTCTTCGAACGTGCCAGGATCAAGGAGTTGCTCGACGCGTTGTCGCGCGGAGACGCGCATGTGATGTTGGCATTTCGGACAAACCCACAGGTTCGACTCGACGGCCTTCTTGAAGAGCGTCTCCTCGCAAGAGGGACACTTCATCCAAAGGCCTTCGGGAACGCCCTTTTTCGGGGTTTGCGCGAGATCGGTCTGCGTCCAAGTCGTTTCAGCCACGGGCGAAGTGTAGCGAAACAACGCGCGTCTATCGCGGGGTGCGAAACTCCATCCCCGCGAAACTTCATCCTCGCGAAACCCCATCCTCGCGAAAGTTGGCCGTGCTGTTCGACGACGGAGACTCACGCGCGGAGCGCAGCGATCGCTGCGGAATAGTCGGGCTTCCCGAAAATCGCACTCGCGGCAACAAGGAGATTCGCGCCGTGCGATCGACACCGCGGTGCGCTGTCCGGTCCGACGCCACCATCCATCTCAACCCAAAGATGTGGGCCAGCCGCGTCGCGGATCGCGCGCGTCTTCGGCAACACCGCATCGATGAACTTCTGTCCTGAAAAACCAGGGTGCACGCTCATCACAAGCGCGAGGTCGATCAGGCTGAGGAACGGCATGATTCGACTCGCGGGCGTATCGGGATTGATTGCGAGTCCGGCGGTCATACCGAGGGCGCGAATCTTATCGATGAGGGGACGGGGATCACTCACGGCCTCGACGTGAAAGGTGATGTTGCCGGCGCCTGCTTCGGCGAACGGCTCGATGTATGCCGCTGGTTCGGTGACCATCAGATGGACGTCAAGCACGACATCGGGAAGCGCGCGATGGACGGCGTCGCAGACGGCAGGACCCATCGAGAGATTCGGGACGAAGTGGCCGTCCATGATGTCGACATGGAGCAGGTCGCCCCCTGCGGCGAGCGCGGCGCGGCAATCCTCGGAAAGCCGCGCGAAATCCGCGGAGAGGATCGACGGCGCGACGAGAAGGGTTCCGGGTGCGAAGCGTGAAAGCGAACGGCTCCCAGCGATGGGAGCCGTTCGAGTGGATGCATGATTATCGAGAGCCGCCATGCCGCGAGCGTATCGCACGAAAGCTTTTGGCGCGAGGGCGTACGACGCGACTGCGCGATTACTCGGCAGCTGGCGCGTCGGCCGACTTGTCGCTCGCCTTCTCGGCCGGCTTCGTGACGCCTGCTTTCGCGGCGGACTTCTTGTAGCCGTCAAGAATGCGCTTGTAGTCCGCCTTTTCTGATGGATCAGCCTTCATCCAAGCCTCGTACTGCACTTCGGCTGCCTTGGCGAGGTTGCCTTGGCGCGAGTAGACCTCGGCGAGAAGAGCCTTGCTCGAGGCGCTGCCAGTTTGGTTATCGAGAAGCATCGCAGTTTCGCGTGCAAGCTGGTAGTCGCGCGTTTCAATGGTGCTGTCGTTGAGGATCGTCTCCGTCAGTTCTTGGAGCGTAACACTGTCTTTCACACCGCTCGCGAGCACCATCATCTTGCTGCCCCACTTCTTTGCGCCCTCTGGATCCTTCGCATCGATCAGCATGGTCTTGTACTTCAGAACCATCACGTCGCCGAAGAACTTGGGGTCGATCTCGATCAACGAGTCGTAGTGCTTGTACGCGTCTTGGAAATTCTTGACGCGCACGGCGTCCTTCGCTGCCTTGAGAATCGGCTCAGCCTTCTTCGAGAGCGCGGGGTTGTAGCGCCCGCTCATCGTGCCGAGGACGACCTTGTCAAAGTTCGGATCGAGCGGATTGCCGATCCACGCGATCTTTGAGTCCTTCACAACGAATGCGCACGGGATGCCGTTTTGCTTCGCGGCTTCCATCCAATTGCGCTTCATTTGGTTGTCTTTGTCGACCGCGACTGGGTAGCTCATCGCACCGCCCTTCTTCGAGACGAACGGCTTCACCGTGCCCATCGGCTCGTCGGAGATGCCCATGATGACCAAGCCCTTCGACTTGTACTTCGTGTGCAACTCATTGAGGTGCGGAATCGAGCGCATGCAGGGGCCACACCACGTCGCCCAGAACTCAACGACGTAGGTCTTGGAGCTGTCGCTGGTGTCGCCAACGTTTCCTTGCACCCAGTCGACCGTGATCGCTGGAGCGGCCGAACCGACCTTCAGCGCTTCTTCTTGCGCAAGAGCCGGCGCGGTCCACGAGGCGCAGGCGACGATGGCGGGAACAGCGAGAAGACGGAGATCAAACGGAAGGCTCATGAAGTGCTCCTAATTGATGCAGCATTGCTGCGGCAGCGTGATTCGGTCGTGCCGACGGCTCGGCGAGCGTCAAGCGCGACCCGGAAAGGCCGACGCTCGTCGAGGGCGCGATCATACCGAGCGAGACGCTTCGCGATTGCGATTTCTTCCCGCCCGTGGGACGAGTTCCCCAACGAAGTCCTCCGACCGCGTACGCCGCGGGCCAAGTACGCGGCTGCTGCCCCTATGACCCCATGAGCCCGTGCCCCCATGAGCCCATGACCCCATGAGCCCGTGCCCCCATGAGCCCATGACCCCCGCAACCCATGCGACCTCAACCCATGCCAGCTCAACCCATGCGACCTCAACTCATGCGACCTCAACTCATGGAACATCGCGTCGCCGTCGGTCCGTATAGTGCGCCCCCATGAACAAGAAGCGCATCGAGTCGGTGTCGGTGGACGGGAAGCGGGTCTTCATTCGTGTGGATTTCAACGTCCCAATGGACGGCGGAGTCATCACCGACGACCGCCGTATCCGAGCGAGCCTCCCCACCATTCGCGCAGTGCTTGCGCGCGGCGGACGTGCGGTCCTCGCAAGCCACCTTGGTCGCCCGGAAGGCAAGGGCCACGAGCCGGAGTTCTCGCTCGCACCGGTCGCGAAACGGCTCGCTGCATTGCTCGGAGCCGATGCGCCACACGGCGTTCAATTTCCTTCGACCGATTGCACCGATGACGTGGCGCGCGCGGCGATCGCGGCGATGCCTGCAGGCGGCGTCATTGTGCTCGAGAATCTCCGCTTCGCGAAGGGCGAAAAGAAGGGCGACGCTGCGTTTGCCGACAAACTCGCGTCACTCTGTGATCTGTACGTGAACGATGCGTTTGGCACGAGCCATCGCGCGGATGCCTCGATGCATGCGCTTCCACTTGCCATGCGCGCACGTGGCTGCCCGAGTGTGGCTGGCTTCTTGCTCGCCGCTGAATTGGAGTACCTCTACGGGCGCATCGCGGCGGCCGAGCGACCGTTCACGGCGATCCTCGGCGGCGCGAAGGTTTCCGACAAGATTCTCGCGATCGAGAACCTCATGACGAAGGTGGATCGCATCATCGTCGGAGGCGCAATGGCGTACACCTTCCTGCGCGCGCAAGGCGTTGCGACGGGCTCGAGCCGCGTCGAGGCAGACCGCGTTGAACTCGCGGGTGCATTGCTCGCGAAGGCGAAGGCCCGGGGCTGCGCGTTCCTCCTTCCAACAGACCACGTCTGCGCAGCGAAGTTCGAAGCGCACGCGCCGACGACGATCGTGACCGGTGCGATTCCCGATGGGCTGATGGGGCTTGACATTGGTCCTGCAACGCGCGACGCATTTTCGAAGGCAGTGCGCGAGAGCCGCACGGTTGTTTGGAACGGGCCCATGGGCGTCTTTGAAATGCCGCCTTTCGATGCTGGCACTCGCGCGATCGCGCAAGCCTGCGCCGACGCAACCGCGAAGGGTGCGGTCACGATTGCTGGTGGCGGCGATACCGCGGCTGCCGTTGAAGAGCTTGGATTCGCTGAGAAGTTCTCGCACGTTTCGACCGGCGGCGGCGCGAGTCTTGAGGTACTCGAAGGCAAGCACTTGGTTTGTCTTGATGCGCTTGATGATTCGTGAGCCTTCCGTCGCCTTCATGAAGAGTTGAGCGAAGAGTTGAGCGAAATATGGAGCGAAGAGTGAAGCGCTCGCCGCGCGCACAACTCGCAGGTCTCGCGCTCGTTTGTTGGCGCGTTTCAGAGCACGTTTCCTCGTCAGTCTTGCCCCACGCTTTATCGCATGTCTCCACGCGTGATTGTCATCCTCGGCCCCACCGCTGGCGGTAAGAGCGATCTCGCGATGGGTCTTGCGCGCCAACTTCGCGGCGAACTCGTCAGCGCCGATTCGATGCAGGTGTATCGCGGCATGGACATAGGTACCGCAAAGCCCACCGCCGCCGAACGCTCGGAGATTCCGCACCACGCGATCGATCTCGTCGACGCGGGCGAAGAAGGTTTCACCGTTGCGCAGTGGCTTGTGATCGCAGATGCGGCGGTCGAAGACATTCTTGCGCGCGGCAAGACGCCGATTGTCGTTGGCGGAACGAACCTTTACATCCGTGCGTTTTTGGAAGGCCTCGACGAGGCCCCCGCCGCGGATCCTGCGTTTCGCGCGGAACTCGCGCAAATCGAGAGCGCCGAACTCCACGCACGGCTTGCGGCGAGCGATCCGGTGGCCGCAGCGCGCCTTCATCCGAACGATCGACGCCGCATCACGCGCGCGCTTGAAATCGCTCATACCACTGGCGATACCGCGACCACGCGCCGCACGACGTGGGACGACGCCGGGATCACACCTCGTCGAAACGATCTCTTCACCGTGATCTTGGATTGGCCGGTGGAAGCGATCAATCGGCGCATCAACGCGCGTGTACGACGCATGTTCGACGACGGCTTCGTTGAAGAAGTCGCCGCTTTACTTCGGCGCGGATCTCTCTGTGCGCAAGCACGTGCTGCCTGCGGTTACGAGGAACTTGTGCAGGCGATTGGAGATAGGACTCGCCCGCCGCGCGCGCGCGACCTCGATGACGCGGCCGAGAGCACGAAGATTCGATCGCGTCGTCTTGCGAAGCAGCAACGCACGTGGTTGAAACGCTTCCGCGCGCTGAAACCTGGAATGTCGATCGATTGCGACGAACACACGACGGTTGAGTCGCTCGTTGCGCGCGTTGTCGAGCGACTCGCGCAAGCGGATTTTCGTTGAGAAGACGCGCGTTTCGAGCGCATCGAAGATCCGTCGCCATCGCGGATCGTCTCTCTCACTGCGCAACTCCGTGTCACTGCTCGCGCGTCGTGCGCGTGCGCGTAACGTGAAATTCCCAACGATGCAAGCGAGAGCCCGTACAGAATTTCCCCGCACTCGCTGCTTGACTTTCACCCCGTGCTTCCTTTATTTCCCCAACATCGGTTGGGCCGATCTTGTCCAATCGATGCCGGCGAACCTCGTCGGAACGGAAGTCAATCAACGATGGCAGCAACGATGGCAGCGAAGAAGTCCAAATCCGCCAAATCCGTACGAGCTCCGCGCGCCTCCACCGAAAGCGGCGCGTCGGTCGCCGACATGGTGGAGGGAACGCACCTCGTCATCGTCGAGAGCCCCGCGAAAGCGAAGACCATCGAGAAGTACCTGAAGGAACTCGGCACGTATGTCGTCGAGGCCTCCAAGGGACACGTGCGAGATCTTCCAGAGAAGGCCGCGAAGGCATCCGCGGAGGCCGACGGCGAAGCGCCTGCAAAGAAGAAGGTCGTCAAACGGGTGAAGGGCGAGAAGAAGGCTGCGTCGACCGAGCCGAAGCCGATGGATATCCCCGGCGTCGATATGCAGACGTTCGCGACCACGTATGTCGTCACGTCGGATCGTCGCGACACCGTTGCCAAGTTGCGCAAACTCAAGAAGGGTGCTGCCGACGTTTGGTTCGCGACAGACCTTGACCGCGAGGGTGAAGCGATCTCGTGGCATATCGCCGAGGTCCTCGACGTTGATCCGCTTGAGGCGAAGCGCGTGGTCTTCAACGCGATTACGAAGACGGCGATTCGCGAAGCGTTCGCCCACCCGCGCCCCATCAATATGTCGCGGGTCAATGCGCAGAATTCACGGCGTATTCTCGACCGCATCGTCGGTTACGGCATTTCGCCACTCCTGTGGCGATTGATGCGTCAAGGCGGTTTGAGCGCCGGCCGCGTCCAGACCGTTGCTGCGCGACTCGTTGTCGAGCGCGAGCAAGAAATCCGCGAGTTTGTCCCGAGTGAATCGTGGGACGTCTTGGTGCGACTGACGCCAGAGTTGGCACAGCGCGCCGCGCTTACGAAGGCAATTGCCGAATTCCTCGCGCAACGCGATGCGCGCAGCACCGAGCGAGGTACAGATCGCGCGAAAGGCCCATCGCAAAAGGATCGTCTCGCGTTTCTCTCTAAACAAGGCATCATCGAAGCGCGGCTTGTCGAGGTTGGTGGGCGCGAACTCAAGATTGAGGCTGCAGCAAACGAGCGTAACCCGCGCGATCTTTCGGCCGAAGTGAAGAGTGCCGTCGAAGCCGCAGGCCTTGAAGCCATCACCTTCAGCGTCCATGAGAATAAGAACGGCCGCGGCGCGGCCCGCTTTGCGCGCACGCTGACTGGCACGCTCGGGGCGAACGTCGCGTATCGCGTCGCAAGCGTTGAAACAGAGCGCAAATCGCGTCGTCCGATGCCGCCCTTTAAGACGTCGACCATGCAGATGGCTGCGTCGAGCGAACTCGGTTTCTCAACCGATCGCACGATGCGCATCGCGCAGCAACTTTATGAAGGTGTCGATCTCGGCGGCGATC
Organism: Phycisphaeraceae bacterium; assembly: GCA_040380385.1. Taxonomy (GTDB): domain Bacteria; phylum Planctomycetota; class Phycisphaerae; order Phycisphaerales; family SM1A02; genus QWPT01. The sequence continues at coordinate 7,293 of JBEIJG010000048.1, forward strand.
GCGTCGGTTTGATTACCTACATGCGCACCGACTCGACGCACATCGCAGGCGAGGCGATCCATGCAGCGCGCGATCTCGTGAAGAAGCGCTTCGGCGACGCGTATCTTCCAGAAAAGCCGCATTTCTACGCGTCTGGCAAAGATGCACAGGAAGCACACGAAGCAATTCGTCCAACCGATCCGTTCCGTACGCCTGAATCCGTGCGCGGAGCGCTTTCGTCGGAGCAATATCAGTTGTACGAACTCGTCTGGCGCCGCTTCGTCGCGTGCCAGATGGCCGAGAAGAAGTACGACCTCACCACCGTTCGTTTCGAACGCAGCGACAAGAAGACTGGCGCAGTTGTGCGCGCGTCCGGCAGCGTTGTGGTGTTCGACGGATACCTCAAACTCGTTGAAGACATCGCTGAAGACGATGAAGAAGCGACGTTCCCCAAGTTGGCGGTGGAGCAAGAACTCGCTGGCGTTTCGATCGACGCGCTGCAACGCTTTAGTTCGCCGCCATCGCGCTACTCCGAAGCGTCACTCGTGAAAGAACTCGAATCGCGTGGCATCGGTCGACCGAGTACCTACGCGTCGATTGTCAACACGATTGAATCGCGCGGATACGTCGAGCAAAAGGGTCGTCGCTTTCATGCGACGGCTCTCGGCGAAGCGGTGGTGTCGCTCCTCATCGGCGGTTTCCCCCTGCTGTTTGATTACGAATACACGCGCCTCATGGAGGAACGCCTCGATCGCGTCGAAGCGAACGAAGAAGATTGGCGCTCTATTCTGAGTGAAATCAAGGGCATGCTCGAAGGAAAGACGCTCGATGAGTCCTTCACGCGCATGCGCGAAGTTCCGTTGTGGCGTTGGACGAAGTACGCGTGCCCGAAGTGCGGAAAGCGCGCGAAAGAGCGCGTTGGCGGCGGACGTTGGTTCCTCTCCTGCTCGGGTTACCCCGAATGCGACTTCGCATCGCGGCTGAATGAGCAGGGCGAACCCGTCTCCGATGTTGCGCTCGATTTGATCTGCCCAGTTGATGGTTCCGCGATGGTGCTTCGAAGCGGAAAGTTCGGCAAGTACATCTCAAGCGTCAACTATCCGACGGTGAAGTTCGTCGTGCGCCTCGACAAGAAGGATCGCGTCGTACTTCCGTCGCCTCCCCCGCTCCAAGATCCTGAAATCGTCTGCACAAAATGCGGTCGCGTCTGCAACGTGCGTGACGGCAAGCGCGGGCCATGGCTTGGCTGCAGCGGATTCCCGAAGTGTCGCGGTCGCGCCGATTGGAAGGCGCTCGGTGAAGCGAAGCAGAAGGAACTGCTTGCCGCGCTCACGAAACACGCCGCCGAGAATGCGCCCGGCGAGTTACGACGCCGTGACGGTCGACTGATCGAAGCGGGCACGCCGGTGACCGACTTGATCCTTCCCGAGAGCGTCGTCACGCTTCCGATCCACGCCGATGCGGATCGTCCGCCCACCGATGGCGACGCCACAGGATTCCTCGCTCCATACCGCGCGGCCGAAGCGATCGCTGAGCCGTACGTCCGTCACCTCCGTGAGCGAGTTGGCAAGAAGCGCGGGTAACGCGACGCGTGTGCAACGAGAGCTCGACAAGTGCGTGGCGAGCGCGTGACCGCACACGACCGCACACGACCGCACACGACCGCACACGACTCCTTCGACCATCTGCGCTCGTGGTACGCTCTGATCTATGAGCGAACGGGCGACCGAGGAAGATCTGCACGCATCCCACGCATCGTTTGACGGCGGTGTGACGTCGGCGTTGAAAGCACGCGGAGCGGGCGACCCGGGAACCGGTCTCGCGGAGTGCACGGGCACGCTCATCGACGCTCTTGTGGCGCGCCAGCGTGTCATCGATGAAGTGACGGCCGATATGCGATCCCGTCGCGATCGCGCCCGCATTGCGCATGATCGCGCGCTCGCGGTCATTCGACAGACGCGCACCAATGACGCGGACGCAGCCAACACGCGCGCGGCGCAGATTGAGTCGGACGCGACGACGTTGCGCGATCAAACGCTCGACGAGATCGATTCCACACGGAAGGAGAAGCTCGAAGAACTTCGCTCTTCGCTTCAATCGGATTTGACACGACTTCAGCGTGGACTCGAAGAAGCCCTCTTGATGGGCGAAGCCATGCGAGAGGCGGGCGAGGAAGCGGACCGTGTGCGCTCCCGCGAGTTGGCGGGCCGGCTCGCTGAATACACAAAGCAAGCTGCAGAACTCGAAGCGAGCGCCAAGGCGTATCTCAAGAGTTGCCGCTTGCCCTTACCGCCATCATCCTCGGATGCGACACCTGAGAGCGCGATGCCGCCCGAAGAGGAGATTCGCATGCTCCTCACCAAGGCGCGCGATCATCTCGATGCGATTCTCTCAACGCGCGCCGCCCGACTCTTAAGTGGTGCGGCACCCTTCATACTTTCGATCGCGCTCGTGATCGGCGCGGGCGTACTTGGTGGCGTCGCAACACTCTTTGATGAGGAACGTTGGGCGATTGTGGCTGGCGCAAGCGCTGGTGGCGCATTGCTCTTCGTCATCATTCTGCTCGCCGTTCTGCGAAGCATCGCCATCAAAGCGATGCGACGTGTGTGGACGCCCTTCTCCGCCGATCTTGCAGCGATCGCGCATGCCAAAGTTCGCGCCGAACGCGAGGAAGCGGAGCGGCGTGAGAAATCGCACGCACAATTGAAAGCGCGCGAAGTTGAGGAAGAGCGCCAAGCACACGCGAAGTACGACGCACCGATCGCGGAAGTCCCGTTGGCGTTGAAGCGACGGGTTGGACGGCTCGAAACCGCGTCGCAGGCCGCCGTCGAGAAAGCAACGAGCGAGTGCGTTGCTGTTATCGCGGCAGCGAAGGCGCAATGTTCAGAGACGTTGCGTTCCATCGAATCGCGCAGCAATGAACTTGAAGAAGCCGAGCTCGCTCGAGCGAAACAGGAGTTTGCAGCACTTGCGGACGAAGAGGAGTCCCGACTCTCCGGTGCACGCGAACACTGGTTGCGTACAGCCGCCGAGTGTCGCGATCTGCTCGCGGCGGTGGAGCGGGAAGATCTTCGCACGAACCTGCCGTGGAGCAACTTCAATTTCGGGACGGGTGGTCTGGCGCGCGAACGTGCACCGCTTTTCCGATTCGGAACGCTCGAACTCGCACCGACGCAGATGCCCGGTGGATTGCCGACCGATCCAGCATTCTTCGTGGAGATGCCTGAGCGCTTCCGTATTCCGGCAGCTCTGAGTTTCCCCCGCACTGGCAATCTTGTCGTTGAAACGACGCCTGAAACGCGAGCATCCGCGCTTGCGGCCGTTCAGTCACTCCTCGCGCGAATCCTCGTTTCGATTCCGCCGTCCAAGGCGCGATTCACCTTTGTTGATCCTGTTGGACTCGGCGAGAGTTTCGCGGCGTTTATGCATCTCGGCGATGAGTTTGAGTTGCTCGTTGGCGAGCGCATTTGGACGGATCCTCGCGCGATCGAGCAACGACTGGTTGATCTCACCGAGCACATGGAAACGGTGATTCAGAAGTACCTGCGCAACGAATTCGAAGACATCGATGCGTACAACGATGCTGCGGGCGAAATCGCAGAGCCGTATCGATTCTTGGTTTGTGCCGATTTCCCAGCGAGTTTCAGCGAACAAGCGGCGGCGCGCCTGAACTCGATTTTGCGCGCGGGCCAACGTTGCGGCGTGCACGTGATTCTGTTGCGCGATGGAAAGGCCCCGCTGCCGGATGGCATCTCGGTCGACGAAATCACCGCAAACTGTGTCGTTGTTCGGCCAGACGCGAAGGACAAATCGCAATACCGCGTGGCATCCGGTCCGTTCTCGTCGTTGCCGCTCACCCTCGACACCGCGCCTGGCGACGAGCGACTCATCCCGATGCTCACGCGCATCGGGCGCCACGCGAAGACCGCCGCGCGCGTTGAAGTGCCGTTCGATGCAATCGCGCCAAAGCCCGACACATTCTGGTCGATGTCGAGTGCACGCAATCTGCGCGTTCCCGTTGGGCGCGCTGGCGCCACGCGATTGCAGCAGTTTTTGCTGGGCGAAGGCACGAGCCAACATGCGCTGATCGCAGGAAAAACGGGCTCGGGTAAATCAACGCTCTTGCATGCCATCATCACCGGACTCGCGACGTGGTATTCACCCGACGAGGTTGAACTGTGGCTTGTCGACTTCAAGAAGGGCGTCGAATTCAAGACGTACGCGGAACACGCGCTTCCGCATGCGCGCGCGGTCGCGATTGAATCCGATCGCGAGTTCGGCCTCTCGGTGCTTGAGGGTTTGGACGCCGAACTCTCTCGTCGCGGCGAACTCTTCCGAGACGCTGGCGTGCAAGACATCGCGAGTTTCCGCGCTGCGCGGAGCGATGTTCGCATGCCGCGCATCTTGCTCGTCATCGACGAATTCCAGGAGTTCTTCCTTGACGATGATCGTGTTGCGCAGGGCGCATCGATGTTGCTCGATCGACTCGTGCGACAGGGCCGCGCCTTCGGCATGCATGCCATCCTCGGTTCGCAGACGCTCGGTGGTGCCTACTCCCTCGCTCGCAGCACGATGGGACAAATGGGCGTGCGCATTGCACTCCAGTGCAGCGAGGCGGATTCGCAGCTGATTCTCTCGGATGAGAACCTCGCAGCGCGACTTCTCTCACGACCTGGCGAAGCGATCTACAACGATGCCGGCGGTCGGATCGAGGGTAACTCGCCGTTCCAAGTCGCGTTCTTGCCCGATGAAAAGCGCGATGTGTGGCTCGGTGAATGCGAGCGCCGCGCACAGGGCCGCTTCGATGAGCTTCCTCGCATCGTTTTCGAAGGAGATGC
>JBEIJG010000049.1:0-12100 GCA_040380385.1 Phycisphaeraceae bacterium
GGTTGCACGCGCGTTGAAGCGGAGCGGCGCCACGGTGATCGAAGTCACATGCACGCGTGAAGCGAGCGAGCAATGCCGCGTGCGCGTCGCGCACGCAGCCATCGACGCGTTGGCGCGGGAATTCCGCTGATGTCGCGCGTCACGCTGCTGCACGGATTTCTTGGTTCGCCAGCCGACTGGGCAGAGGTGCTCGAACAACTTCCACGCGGAATCGAGTCCGACTGTGTGCCGCTTCTTGAGCTTGACTGTCGGTCGATCGCAGACGCGGCGTCGCAACTCGCGCTTCGATTGGAGCGAGATCCATGCGACCTACTGGTGGGATATTCGATGGGTGGCCGCATTGCGCTTGAACTCGCAGCAACGCGTCTAGAACTCGTTCCACGATTGATGCTGCTTTCGTCAAGCCCTGGGATCGATGACGCAGTGGATGGTCCTGACGCGCGGATGAAGCGCGCGCGTGAAGATGACCAACGCGCCGCAGAAATTCTGCGCGATGGACTCGATGCCTTCGTCGAACGCTGGTACCAGCTTCCACTCTTTGCGCCATTCGCGGCACATCCTTCCTTCAACGCCACGCGACTTCGGCGTGCGAGAGGGGAAGCTGCATTTTGGGCTCAGGCAATCTCGGGTTGCTCGCCCGGCCGCACGACACCGCGCTGGAACGCGCTTCCCAAAATCGCATCGCGCACGCTCTTCGCCGCCGGCGAACTTGACGAGCGATATGCTGCCATCGCGCGTCATGCGAAAGCACTCGCGCCTGCACTTCGCATCGAGATTGCCGCGCAAGCGGGGCACGTACTCCCGATTGAAGCGCCTGCATTCTGTGCGAAACTCATCGGCGAATTTCTTCCACATCAACCCGACGAATTGAGCAAGTCATGACAACCGCGTACCCACCAGTGAAGCCAACCACCGAAACCACGGAGTCCATTCGCGCCGCGCTGAAGTGGAAGGAAGTTGCGATGGAGTGCCACGGCAAGCCATTCTCGGAAGTGCGGTACTTCAAAGCGGAACGCATTGCGAAGATCGTGATCAACCGTCCTGAAGTGCGGAACTCCTTCACGCCGCGCACCGTCGAAGAAATGCGCGCCGCGCTTGAGAATGCGAAGCAGGATCGCGACGTTGGAGTGGTGATTCTCACCGGCGAAGGTGAACGTGCGTTCTGCGCGGGTGGTGATCAGCGCGTGCGTGGACACACGGGCTATCGCTCAGAGTCGGGCGGTGAGTTTCTCAATGTGCTTGAGTTTCAACGGGAAATTCGCACGTGCCCGAAGCCCGTTGTCGCGATGGTTGCGGGATGGGCGATTGGTGGAGGCCACGTCTTGCACATGATGTGTGACTTGACGATCGCCGCGGAAAACGCGCGCTTTGGGCAAGTTGGTCCACGCATGGGTAGTTTTGATGGCGGCTACGGCGCGAGTTACATGGCGCGCATCATCGGACAGAAGCGCGCGCGAGAAATGTGGTTCCTCTGCCGCAGTTACTCGGCCGCCGAGGCGCTCGACATGGGGCTCGTGAACGTGGTGACGAGCGTGACCGAACTCGAAGAGGTGACGGTGCAGTGGTGCCATGAAATGCTTGCGAATTCGCCGACGGCGTTGCGTGCGTTGAAGGCGGCGCTCAACGCCGATTGCGATGGCCAAGCAGGTTTGCAGGAACTCGCGGGTATCGCGACGATGCTCTATTACATGTCCGACGAAGCGAAGGAAGGCCGCGACGCGCAACTCACAAAGCGCAAAGCGGATTTCCGCAAGTTCGCGCCATAAGCATGCGTGTCTGAGCACGGATAGAAGGACGAGCGATGACGAAGTCGGTGCGACCGAATCAACTGCTGGTGTGGATCGCTGCGATTCGACCGAAGACGCTCGGAGCGTCGCTTTGTCCAGTACTCGTTGGCGCGACACTCGCACGCGTCGATGGTGTGTTCAAGTGGGATCGCATCCTCGTCGCACTCGCGGGCGCGCTGCTTCTCCAAATCGCGAGCAACCTCGCGAATGATCTCTTCGACGGATTGCGTGGCACCGACGGTGCGACGCGCGTTGGGCCGCAGCGCGCCGTCGGTTCAGGACTGGTCACGCCGCGCGCGATGGTGTCGGCACTCGGATTGACGTTGGTTTTTGCGGCACTTCCTGCGGCGTGGCTTGCGGTGTACGCGAGCCCAGTTTTTCTCGCGATCGGAATGCTCGGCGCGATGTGCGCGGTTGGATACACCGCGCCGCCGTTGTCGCTTGCCTATCGCGGACTTGGCGATGTCTTCGTCTTCCTCTTCTTTGGACCGATCGCGGTCGCGGGTACGCGGGCAGCGTGCGACGGTGCATGGACCACGCCAGCGCTGGTGTGTGGTTGTGCAACAGGCGCGATTGGTGTCTGCTTGCTTGCGACCAACAATCTGCGTGATGAAGCGGGTGATCGCGCGAGCGGCAAGCGCACGATTGTGGTGCGATTCGGCGCGCGATTCGTTCGCACATTGATCTCGCTCTGCGTCAACGTTGCCATCGCGGTGCCGATCATCGCCGCGTTTGTGTTTGGGCTTCCGAAGGGCATCATGATGGCGTCCGTTGTCGCGGCGCTGCTCGGCGGGGCCGCCTCGCCGCGGCGTTCAACCGTCGGCGCAGAACACTTCGGCCTGCGCCTCGCGTTGTTTGGCTTGCTGCTTTATGCGTACGGCATCGCGTTCGCTGCGGGCTCGTACTTCACTTGGGGCGTCGACTGATGGATGGCGGCGTTGAGATTCTGCGCGTTGCGCTTCCTGTGAAGCCCGAGGCGTGCGTGCTTGTTGGAAGCAACGTCCGTGAGGTCGCGTTCCTTCGCGTCGTGGATGAAGCGACGGGTCGCGTCGGTTTCGGTGAATGCGCGCCGCTCCGTGGCTTACACCGCGAATCTCTCGACGAGGCCTGCGAGGCGCTCGAAGAGTGGATAGACGGCGCGTGTCCTCTCGAGGATTTGCCGCCGAGTGCTGCGTTTGCCGCTTCGACCGCGACAGAGATGCTCGATGGGTTTGGTGCGAAGCCGTGTATGGCGGCGGAGGTCGCGGGATTTTTTGCAGGGACCGCCGAGCAACTGATCGGTGATGAACTCACGCGGCTTTCGCAGTTTCGCTCGGTGAAACTCAAGATCGGTCGCGCATCGCTCGCGGAGGATCGTGCGCTTGTCGAACGTGCGCTTGAGGTGCTTCCGCATGCTCGGCTTCGTCTCGATGGAAATCGCCGCATGTCGCTGGTGGCGTGTACCCAACTTCTCCGCGGAGTCGATCCATCTCGCATCGAGTATCTCGAAGAACCGCTGGCGGATCCGCGGCAGCTCGTCGAGTTGTCGTTCGGAGTCGGCATGGTGATCGCCCTCGATGAACTGGTGGTCGATCCAACGGACGAAGCACGCGCACTCCGGGAAGAGCTCACGCGCGGCGGAAAGCTCGTGATCGCTTGGGTCTTGCGTCTGTCGGCGCTTGGGTCTTTGGACACGATTCGCGCGCGCGCCGCAGAAGCGGGGGCGCTCGGCGTTCCGCGTGTCGTGCTCTCGACCGCGTACGAGAGCTCGTTCGCGCTGCGTGTTGCGGTGCACCTCGCCGCGTCGATCCCGAACGCGCACTGTGCGCATGGAATCGGAACAGCCGCACTTCTCGCGGAAGATTCGTGCGCACCAGCGCTACCCGTACGTGGTGAGATTGCGGGCGACGCGTTGCCGACGCCATTCGCGGAGGCATGGTTGTGAGCGATGCGACGATTCACATCGTCGAAGTGGAGAGCGGCGTCGATCCGATGCCGCAGTTCGAGGAAGTGTGGGCGCGCGGAGGTCGCGTGCTTCCGGTGGTGCGTTCGATGCCGCCCATCGCGCGTGCGGCGCTCGAGTCGCGCGTTGCAAGTGTTCGCGCGGAACGCGCCGCCGGCGTGGTACTTCCGACCAGCGGTTCAAGCGGCGAGCCGCGACTCATCGACCTTTCACTCGAAGCCATGCTTGCGAGTGCTGCACTCGGTGCGCGCGTGATTCCCTTCGGGCCAGGCGATTGCTGGCATGCCTCGCTGGCGCCGTCTCACGTCGGTGGCCTGATGATTCTGATGCGCGCAAAGTTCCTCGGGGGGAGCGTCCAGTTCGGCGCACAGCCACGCGCGTGGCGCGATCTCGACGGTGCGACGCATGTCTCGCTTGTCGCGACGCAACTCGCACGGCTTCTCGATGATCCAACGCCGTTACCTTCGACGCTCCGAGCGGTGATGCTCGGCGGCGGGCCGAGTGCACACACCCTGCATGATCGCGCGATTGCCCGTGGCGTACCGCTCTATGCAACCTACGGGATGACGGAGACGTGCTCGCAGATCGCTACAGGTCGACGCGCGATCGGCGACGCCGCGACGCTCGCGGGTCCGCCGCTTCCGAGTGTGTCTATTTCAATTGCGCGCGAAACAAGCGAGATCCTTGTCGATGGCCCAACGCTCGCGCGCGGTGAATGTATCGACGGTGCGCTCGTTCCGCTTGCGCGGCCATATCGCACGCGCGATGCGGGATTCTTCGATGAGCGCGGGCGACTGCACGTCGTTGGGCGACTCGACGCGATGTTCATCTCAGGCGGAAAGAACATCCATCCCGAAGTGATTGAGCGCGCGCTGTGTGCTCTCGACGGCGTGCAAGCCGCGTGCGTCGTCGGTGTACCGCACGAGAAGTGGGGAATGCGACCTCTCGCGTTTGTGGAGTTGGCAACTGCGCCAAAGCATGCACTTGCGGATGCGTTGCGCGCCCAGCTCGAAGCGCATCTCATTCCCGATGCGATCTTCGAAATGCCCCTCGATGAATCAACGCGAATGAAGCCCTCGCGCGCGACGCTCGCGGCGCGTCTTGCGGCGGGTGAGCGATTCAAATCGCTCGCATGAATCGCGCCTCAACCAATCCGCGAGCGCGTTTCTTCAAGCCACGCGCGGAACGTTTCTGGTAAATCAATCGACTCGCCAGCTCGTCGATCGATCGCCACACGCTTGACGCGCACCGACATCGCAAGGGTTGTTTCGAGCGAGAACTTCCACGACAGCGTGAACCCGCTGCGACCGACTTCCACTGCGTCGATCCCCACCGTCAACCGATCGCCGCAACGAATCGGCAGGCGATAGTCGGCCTCGCAGTGCACGACGGGAGTCGGAGGGAATCGCCCCTCGAGCATCTCCTTGAGGCTAAATCCGCCAACTTCGAGCCAGCGTTCGAAGAGTTCCTGCTCGAGCTCGAAGACCCGCGCGTAGAACAGGACACCCGCCGCATCGGTGAGAGGCAGCCGTACGACGAGATGTTCGGTGAAGTCCGCAACGTTCATGGCGGGAGCGTACCGAGTCGGGTACAACACGCGTCCGCGTTGTTGTCCGCACTCGTGTGTCGCACGCTCGTCCCGACTCTCTGGAGATTCCCATGCGCACTTGCCCGCTCTGCCCAGCTCTCTCGCTCGTCGCTCTCGTCGCACTTCCTGCGACGTTCCTCATCGCAGCTGCGCCGCTCGCGCAGGACACGACCAAGCAAGCGGCCGGACAGAAGGAGTGGGGCGTCCACGACAAGGAGCGCCCGCAGCCTGCGATGGTGACGCCTGCGAGCCACGGCGCGGCGCCAAGCGACGCGGTTTCGCTCTTCGACGGCAAGAGCCTCGACGCGTGGACCGGTGGAGCGTGGGAGGTCAAGAAGGATTCGAACGGTCAGCCGTACTTCCAAGTGAAGTCAGGCGCCGGCAACATTCGCACCAAGGAAGGCTTCGGCTCGTGCCAGTTCCACATCGAGTGGATGGTGCCTGAGTCTTGCAACTGCAATGGTCAGCAGGGATGCAACAGCGGCGTCTTCTTCATGGACCGCTATGAACTGCAGATCCTCGGCTCGAATCCGAACAAGACCTACGTCGACGGCATGGCCGGCGCGATGTACGGCCAGTACCCACCGCTTGTGAATGCCTGCAACCCGAACGGCCAGTGGAACACCTACGACGTGATCTTCCACGCGCCGAAGTTCAAGGCTGATGGCACGGTTGAGAAGGCCGGAACCATGACGGTCTTCCTCAACGGTGTGCTCGTGCAGGATCACTCGGAGATTTGGGGCGCGACCGCGCACGCCGCGAAGGCGAAGTACTCCGCGCACGAGCCGAAGCTCCCGATTGGCTTGCAAGATCACGGCGACGCGCTGTGCTTCCGCAACGTGTGGATCCGTCCACTCGCGCACTGAGCCTCTTGGCGCGGAACGCGGATTTTCGCTGAGCAGACTTCACTGGGCCGCCTTCACTGGGCGGCCTTCACTGGGCGGCCTTCACTGGGCGACCTTCGGCGGGCGGTGAGTTGTCCCATTCGCAGGGACGCGCGCTCCGCACGCCGCTCTGAACCCGCTCGTTTGAGTCTGCGTCGCGCTCGTGACCACACGCCGCGAGCCTGAACACCCACCTCATGTGGCGGTTTCGGGCACGGCGGCTCGGGATGGGGCGCCATCCAAAAGGGCGTCGATGCCCTCGCACAAGTATTTGCGGACGCAGTACTTGATGGATCTCGGCAAGTTGTCAACTTCGCGGTTGGCGCGCAAGAGATCGGGGGTTATTCTCGGATCCCACGTCCGAATTTGTGTTTGCTTCAGGTCAAACCGGGCGCTCATCGTTGCGGCGTTGAACTGAGATTCTCCCAAGGATCTCTTCGGCGGTGCGTCGAGCATGCATCGAGGCTTTGGTGCCACCCAAGCCTCATGATGTCGGTCACGCGGTGAGTCCTTCGTTTGAAGTTTTTGTTTGAAGTCCTTGCAGTCGAACGAGTCGAAGAAGTCAAAGTAGTCAAACCTCAAACGCCAAAGTAAGAACGCCATGACGATTCACGCTGCCCTTCGCTCCGTGTCTGTCGCCTCGCTGCTGTTTGCTGGGCTTACGACTTCGTTGTTCCCATCGACCGACGTCTTCGCGCAGTCCGCGCGACCAGGCATTGGCGCGAACCCATACTTTGGTACGCCCGCAGGTACGACGTTCCGTGTGTGGGCTCCGAACGCGACGGCGGTCCGTGTCGCGGGCACCTTCAACAACTGGAACTCCACGAGCCATCCGCTCGTGAGTGAAGGCAACGGCTACTGGTCTGCCGATGTCAACTTCTGCTACGCGGGTGCGCAGTACAAGTACGTCATCACGGGACCTTCGGGCACCGTCTGGAAGACCGACGCGCGCTCGGCGGATGTCACCAGTTCCGTTGGCAACTCGGTGGTTGTGAACCACGCGGCCTACCAGTGGCAGGTGAACAACTTTCAGATCCCGAGTTGGAACGAACTCGTCATCTACGAGATGCACCTTGGGACCTTCGGCACCGCCGGCGACGGCAGCCTTCCCGCCAACTTCGACGAGGCGCGTGCGAAACTCGATCACCTCGACGATCTTGGGATCAACGCCATCCAGCTGATGCCAGTTGCCGAGTTCGCAGGCGGCATCTCATGGGGCTACAACCCATCGTTCCCCTACGCGATTGAGAGTGACTACGGCACGCCGGTGGACTTCAAGGAGTTTGTCGACGCGGCGCACGCACGCGGAATCGCCGTCTTCTGCGACCTCGTCTTCAACCACCTCGGCCCAAGCGACCTCGATCTCTGGCAGTACGACGGCTGGTCGGTCAGCAACGCCGGTGGCATCTATTTCTATCAAGACTTCCGCGCGAACACGCCTTGGGGAAACACTCGGCCCGACTTCGGCCGCGGCGAGGTGCGTACGTGGATCCGCGACAACGTGCTCTATTGGATGCGCGAATACCGCACCGACGGGCACCGCATGGACGGTACGAAGTACATCCGCAAAGTCGACCTTGCAGGGCCGGACATCCCCGAGGGTTGGTCGCTCCTTCAGTGGATCAATGACTCGGTGAATGCCGAGTTCCCAGACAAGATTTCGATCTGCGAAGACCTCGACAACAACGCATGGCTCACCAAGACAACGGGTGCTGGCGGTGCGGGCTTCGACAGCCAGTGGGATGCGCAGTTCTACTGGCCAGTGCGCGGCAACTTGATTACGCAGAACGATGCCGATCGCGACATGTGGGCGATTCGCAACGCGATCGTGGCGGGTTACAACGGCGATGCATTCCAGCGTGTGATCTACACCGAAAGCCACGACGAAGTCGCGAACGGTCAATCGCGTATGCCCGAGGCGATTTGGCCGGGAAATGCCGGCAGTTGGTACTCGAAGAAGCGTTCGACCCTCGGTGGCGCGGTCGTGATGACGTCGCCCGGCATCCCGCTCATGTTCCAAGGTCAGGAGTTCCTCGAGGACGGTTGGTTCCAAGACACCGATCCGCTGGATTGGGCGAAGAACAAAACCTTCGCGGGCATCAAGGCGCTCTACAAGGATCTCATCAAGTTGCGGAAGAACGAGGCGGGGCTGACGCGCGGTCTGACGGGCCAGAACACCAACGTGCACCACGTCAACAACTCGTGGAAGGTGCTTGGGTTCCATCGTTGGATGAACGGCGGCGAAAAGGATGACGTCATCGTCGTGATGAATTTCTCGGCTACGCCGCGTTCTGGCTACCGCATTGGATTCCCGCGCGACGGCCGTTGGAAGGTGCGCTTCAACAGCGACTGGAACGGCTACAGCTCCGACTTCGCGAACATGGGAACGTATGACCTCGACGCGTCGTATTCGACGCCGTGGGACGGGCTCCCCGCGAGCGGCATCTTTGATATCGGCGCGTACACCTGCCTCATCTTCTCGCAAGGTGATCCGCCGCCGGCGACGAACCCAGCCGACGTGAACGGTGATGGGCGCGTGGATGCCGCGGACCTCGCAGCGCTGTTGAGCGCGTGGGGGACCGCTAATGACGCTGCGGACCTGAACAACAACGGCACGGTGGAGGCCGCCGACCTCGCGGTGCTGCTCGCGCAGTGGGGATGGGAAGCTTGATTGAACCGAAGCGCCGTCGCGGCGTAGGCCCCGTAACTCGCTGTCTGACCGCGAGAATCTGCAGAGTTTGATCTTTTCCCTCTCATTTTCGAAGTTCTCGTCTAGATTCACAATCCGCGGCTAGCTCCGGGCACTGCCCCTGACCGCGATGCAAACTGTTCTCTCAACCCATTGGAGTCCTGAAAGATGCGCAACAAGACCTCGTTGATGTTCGTCGCTGCCCTCGCCGTCGCCTCTGGCGCTCAAGCGCAAGTTGTCCTCGACGGTGTCGCTGACAAGTCCTACGGCCCCGCGGTGGTTGTGAGCAACACTCAGACCGCATTCGGCGACGCGGCCCAAGGCACGATCGATTACGCAAGTGGCTCGGAGCTCGACGCGGGCTACGCCAAGATCGAAGACGGCTTCCTGTATCTCATGCTCGCGGGCAACCTCGAGTCGAACTTCAACAAGCTCGAAATCTTCATCGATGCGGTCGATGGTGGTCAGAACCAGCTCCGCGGCGACAACCTCGACGTCGACTTCAACGGCCTCAACCGCATGGGCGACGATCTCGCCACGACGAAGGTCGTGGAAGGTCTGACCTTCGACGCGGATTTCTCGGCCGACATGTGGGTCAGCCTCACCTGCGGCGGTGCTCCATTTGGGGTGTACTTCAACTACGCGACGCTTCCGACCGATGGCGCTGGCGTTGGTGGCTACCAGGGCAACGGCGGCGCGGGCGCAGCAGGTGCGGCGACCTTCAAGTCGGGCTTTGGCTTCGGTCTCGACAACTCGAACGTCCTCGGCGTCGGTGGCGGTTGCGAACTCGCGGACGGTACTGGCGTCTCGACGGGTGTCGAAGTGCGCATCCCGCTCTCGGCGATCCCCGGCTACACGACCGGCGACCTCAAGGTCTGCGCGTTCATCAACGGCGGCGGTCACGACTACCTCTCGAATCAAGTCCTCGGCTCGATCGGCGGCGGCTGCAACCTCGCGGAACCACGCGCGGTGAACTTCGAGTCGATCCCAGGCTCGCAGTACTTCGTGGTGTCGAACTCGGGCGGCTCGAACTGCCCGGCGGACATCGACGGCAACGGCACGGTTGACGCGGCCGACCTCTCGGCGGTCCTCGGCAACTGGGGCGGCTCGGGCGTCGGTGACCTCGACGGCAACGGCGTCGTTGATGCTGCTGACCTCTCGACGATCCTCGGCGCGTGGGGCGTCTGCGGCGCCTGATTGTCGCGATTCGTGCCGATTCGTGGCGATCCGTTTGAACTTCACCCGGCCGTGCAATCCGCGCGGCCGGGTTCTTTTTTGTCTTTTTGCCTTCGGCGACACCAATGGTCGCGAACCAGCGAAGCGCAATCTTGTACCAACCTTCCCGACCGCATCGGGCGCTGTGCCGTACATTGCGCCTCCCGCGGCCATCTTCAGACGTCGCGGAACTTCTACTTCCGCTCTTCTTCCGCTCTTCTTCCGCTCTTCTTGTGCTCGTCTTTCCACGTCTTGGATCCATGCATCCATGCGTGTCACCCTCAACGGAGTCCGACTTCAGATGACTTCACCATTCCGCATCGGTATCGCGCTACTTCCTTCACTCGCGTTCGCGGTTTCCGCCTCGGCGCAAGATCTCCCGCCGTTCCCAGAGGTCTCGAAGGACTTCGAGAAAGTCGTGAGCACGCCGGACGGCGCCTCGCTCTTCGGGCTCTTCATCAAGCGCAAGGACGACCAGCTTCTCGCTGAACTTCCACGCGGCTGGGACAAGATGCGATTCCTCATCGCAGCGACTCCCGCAGGCGGCACGATCTTCAGCGGCCTGCAGGGCCCTGAGAAGTACGTCTTCTGGCGTCAATACGGCAACCGCCTCGCGCTCGTTCAGCCGCAGATCGACGTGCGTTCGACCGGCGAACAAATTTCGAAGGACTCGGTCAAGCGCATCTTCACCGACAACGTGCTGCTCGAAGTGCCGATCGTCGCGATGGGCCCGAACGGCCAACCAGTGATCGACCTCGACGCGATGCTCGTGGGCCAGTCAGGCCCGCTTGCAGGCGTTGGTCTCAATCCGCGCCTCGCGAAGATCGCGAAGGCGAAGAGCTTCCCGCAGAACCTCGAAATCGCGATCGAAGCGCCCGATCAGGGCGGCAACTTCAAGGTCGTGCACTACTCGATCTCGATGCTCCCCGAGAACAACGGCTACAAGCCGCGTCCGGCGGATGACCGCGTCGGTTATTTCCTCACGGGCTACCGCGATCTTGGCTTGTACGGCACCGAGACGAACGCCACGCGGTACATCAACCGTTGGAACCTCGAGAAGCGCGATCCGAAGCTCACGCTCTCGCCGCCGAAGGAACCGATCGTGTACTACGTCGAGCACACGGTTCCCGTGCGCTATCGCCGCTATGTGCGCGACGGCATCCTGCAGTGGAACAAGGCGTTCGAGAAGATCGGTATCGACAGCGCGATCGAGGTCTATCAGCAGGACGAAGTGACCGGCGCGCACATGGACAAGGATCCAGAAGATGTGCGCTACAACTTCGTGCGTTGGCTCAACAACGACGTCGCCACCGCGATCGGGCCAAGCCGCGCGCACCCGTTGACTGGCCAGATTCTCGACGCCGACATCATCCTCACCGATGGTTGGATTCGCGCGTTCTACAACTGGTACGAAGATCGTCCAATCGAGCAAGCGACGAGCCTCACGCCTGAGACGCTCGTGTGGCTCGAGTCGCATCCACAGTGGGATCCGCGCATTCAGTTGCTTCCGAGCGCTGATCGTGCGGGCGCCCTCTCGGAGCGCACCAAGCGCGCAGCCGCTGGTGACCTCGATCCTGCCGACAGCCGCAAGGATCCAGCGATCGCTGCTTCGCCGGAACTCCGCGAACTCGTGAACGCGAGCGGCCTCGATGGCCACGATCACTCGAAGTGCGGTTCGATGTGCTTCGCCGCGCAAGGTATGGCGAGCGACATGGCGATCGCCAACATGGCATTCGAAGTCCTCGGCATGCTCGAGCAGACGGCGGCGGATCCGAACGCGCCGAAGAAGCCGGTCGACACGCTCGACGGCGTTCCTGAGTCGTTCGCTGGTCCGCAACTCGAGCACCTCGTTGCGCACGAAGTCGGCCACACGCTCGGCCTTCGTCACAACTTCAAGGCGTCTGCGCTCTACACCCTCGACGAGATCAACTCGGACAAGGTGAAGGGCAAGCCGCTCGCGTCCTCCGTCATGGATTACATGGGCACCAACTTCAA
>JBEIJG010000050.1:0-12043 GCA_040380385.1 Phycisphaeraceae bacterium
ACGATGAATGGGTCGGGTGTGATCGCGAAGATCGCGGGGATCGAATCGACGGCGAAGACGAGGTCGGTGACTTCAACCAAGATCAGCGCGAGAAAGAGCGGCGTGATCGCCCACTTCGCGGAGAGCGTGCCGCTGGGCGGTGGATCCATCGCCTCTTTTCCCGTCGCCGGATCCTTGCTGTACGTCGGCTTCACCGTGCGCTTGGTGAAGAAGCGTTGCCCGTCGTAGAAATCGACGGTCGGGAGTAGTTTCTTACAGACCCGCACCGCGATGTTCTGCGACGGATCATCGTTCCCCTTGATGAGTGCCATCTTGAGCGCGGTCAGCACAAGGAAGCCGCCGAAGATGATCAGGATCCACTGGTACTTCAGAATCAGGCCAGCGCCGATCCCGATCATGCCGCCGCGCATGATGAGCGCGCCGATGATGCCCCAGAAAAGCACGCGATGCTGATACTTCGCAGGCACCGCGAAGAACGAGAAGATCAACGCGATGATGAAGATGTTGTCCATCGCGAGCGATTTCTCGACGACGTAACCAACGAGATATTGCTTTGCTGCCTCGAAGCCCTCCACCGTGCCGGAGATGATGATGGGCTGTTCAGGTACTTGCCCCGCGAGCTCGTGCGTGTTGTAGCGCGGCGTATCAAGGCCAAGTCCAAGCCAGTTCGCGTCGTACGCCTTGTAGACAAACGCGGAGAACGCAATGCCGCAGGTGAGCCAAATCACAGACCACGTCGCCGCCTCCTTCATCGATACTTCGTGCGCTTCACGATGGAAGACGCCGAGGTCGAGTGCGAGGAAGAGAACGACGAGCCCGATGAACGCCACGTAGGCCCACATCTTGAGCGATGCAGGATTGGCGGCAGCTGTGGTGGCCGCGTCTGCGGCGAGGAGAAGAGTGTCGATCATGAGGGCCCCAAATTTGGGACGCGATGGTAGCGGCGCAGGAGAGACAAGTTGCCGAACAACTCAGGAATCCGGCTGAATCCGGATGCTTGTGCAGCCGCGTCTCCGATGGGCGAGTTCCGGCAAGCCGTAGACTAGATCCCCAATCGCGCAACTTTCCCGAGGCCACCGGAGACATGGATTCGCTTACCCAAATCGCGCTTGGCGCGTGCACCGCAGCCGTCTGCGTGCCGCCCAACCATCGCCGCCGCGCGATCGTGGCGGGCGCGCTCCTCGGCACGCTGCCCGATCTCGATGTCGCGATCGATTTCGGCGGGCCTGTTGAAGACTTCACGATGCACCGCGGGTTCAGCCACTCGCTCTTCGTGCTTGCGCCGCTTTCGCTTGTGATCTGGCTCCTGCTCCGGCGATGGTGGAGTCCGGTACGCGAGGCGCCGCGCGCGTGGCTCGCGGCAGTCGGACTCGCGCTTCTCACGCATCCCCTGCTCGACGCACACACCGCGTACGGAACACAACTCTTCTGGCCACTCGAAACGCCGCCCGTCTCCTGGGCGACCGTCTTCATCATTGACCCGCTCTACACACTGCCGCTCCTCGTGGGTGCGATCGTCGTCCTCGTACGGCCAATCTCGACGCGAAGTCGTGCGTGGCTCGTCGCGGGCCTCGCACTCAGCACGGCATATCTTGGATGGTCGTGGATCGCTCGGGAAATGGTTCTTGCGAATGCGCGGGCATCGCTCGCGAGCGCCGGCATGTCGAACGCCCGAATCTTTGCGACGCCTTCGCCGCTGAACACGCTCCTCTGGCGCGTCGTCGCGATCGACGCGCCCGCCGTGGACGGCACTCTGAGGAGGCTTGCGGGACGACAGTTTGAAGGCCTCGACTCGCTCGTCGCCGACGACGGGCCGATCGAATTCACAGAGATCCCTTCCGACGGTGACACGCTTGCCGCCGCCGCCGATGTGCCCGCGGTCGCTAGGCTCGCGTGGTTCGCAGACGGCTTCGTCGGCGGACGCGTCGAGGGCGACGAACTCATCGTCACCGATCTCCGCATGGGTCAGCATCCCGACTACGTCTTCCAACACGTGGTCGCCACGCGGGGAAACCCGCACTGGCATCCGATCGACGCGAGGCGCGTGCCGAACACCATGCGCGCGGACCGGCTTGTCGGAATGTGGGATCGGATCTGGCGCGCACCGTGATGAACGAATGCGTGGCTCACGACGAGCCGAAGGCAGGTTCGGCGTCGACCGCGGTGCGCACATTGCGAAGGCGCAGACCGCCCGCGCGAGGCGGACGAAGTTGACGACGAGCCCGTGGGCGGTCGTGCGCACGATGAGGAAATCAGCCCGCGAGAGGTGACGCGTAGTGAAGCAGGGCGACGGCGATTCGACGCACGCTCAGCCCTTCCGCCGCACGATCGTGTACCAGCAGAAGAACTCCTTCGCGGCCTCTTCGCGCGTCTTGCCCTCGGTGTAGCCAAGTGCACCGAAACCATCGAGCACCCACGGCTGGTCGACCGCGTCGAACGCGATCACCTCGAACCCCGCCTTCTCAAGCATGGCGCGCGGGAACGGCGAGAGCCCGTCGGCCCACGGGATGTACTCCTTTTCAGGCGGATTCTGCGGCGGGCAGATGTTGTAGAAGATGAACACGCCACCCGGCTTGAGCGCTCCGTGCACGCGCGCGAGGAACTCCTCATCGCTGACGCCGAGATGGACGAGTTTCTTCGGATCGACCGTCTGCCCCTCGGGCGGCGACGGATGCACGTAGCCCCGCTTCAGCGTGTTCTTGCTCGTGATGAGCACAAAGCCCCCGCCGATCGCGTTGCGGAGCGGCTCCTCGGCCGGCCACTGGCCAACATGAATCGACGCGGAGCCGGTGCCCATCGGGCCCGTGTCGCCGGGTTCACTGTAGAGCGCCGGAAAGATCGGCT
Organism: Phycisphaeraceae bacterium; assembly: GCA_040380385.1. Classification (GTDB taxonomy): domain Bacteria; phylum Planctomycetota; class Phycisphaerae; order Phycisphaerales; family SM1A02; genus QWPT01. Next base: position 2,845 of record JBEIJG010000050.1, read on the forward strand.
CGACATCGACGCCGTGGGCATCGAAGCCGCAGTGCGCGAGGAGTTGGAGCTGGCCGATCGTGCCGTAGCCGAAGTCAAGAATGCGCGGACGCGTTTCGCGCGAGAGCAGTGTGGGCGCGACATGCGGCGCAGCGAGATCGAGGACGCGCGCGTAGACAAGCGGCGTGCCGTAACCCGTCTCGTAGTAGAAGTCGGGGGTACATTCGCGCGGCGTGAACACGGCCCGCTCGGCCTCGGGCAGCGCGTCGTAGGCCTTCTCCGTGATCGCGATTCCTTTCTCGCGGTTCCGGTAGATCGTGCGTGCCGATGGCTCTGTGAGCTTCACCGTCGCCGCGAGGAACTGCATCGTGAGCTCTGACCGCACGAGCGGTGCGAGCTTCGCCGCGTCGCCCTTCATCTTCTCGATGATGGTCGTCGGAGGGAGCTCGGCGGGCATGGCATCCTGCGCGAATGACGCGAATGACGCGAAAGAAGGGAAAGAAGGCACGAGCAGCGCGACGGCGACGAGTGCAATGCGATGCGGCATATGAGGGCTCCAGTGGACAAGATCGCGATGTTCTGCACGACAAAAACGCGACGAGGCGCCCCTGGGATGGCCGGGACGCCTCGCCGCGGTACAGCCTCGATCAACCCGTCCAGCCCAAGAGCAGGACCGACAAGTCTGGGGAATTCACGATGCCGTCGCCGTTGAAATCAGCTGGTCCGGACGTGCCCCAGGCGATGAGCAGCGCAGCGAGGTCAAGCGAGTTGACGCTGCCGTCGCAGTTGAGGTCGGCGGCCACGCAGCCCGAGGTGACCTCGATCACACTCAAGAGGGTCGCGCCGTTCTCATCGGTGTAACGGACGGTCATCTGCGAGCCCGCGAAGTCGGCGGGAATCGTGAACGCCAAGCGCACGCGACCGGTCGAATCAGTGATCGCCTGGCCGACAAGCGTGTTGTTCACACGCGCCGCGACGCTCAAGCCGACATTCGCACCCGACTCGCGGAAGCTCTCCGCCGAAAGTTCGACAGTCTCGCCACGCGCGCCGCTCACCATGGCAGCACGCAGCTGGCTGTCCTCGACATCGAGCGCCCAGAATCCGCCCACGGAGCTCCCCGTGACGCCGTCGGTCGCGGACCCGAACACGAGTCCGTTGCTGCCGACGCCGCTGGGGAATGCGTAGCGCTGACCCGCGGGCATCTCGAGCGGCGTGAACACGCCGTTCGGCCACGCGACGGCCTTGATGCCGAAGGTGCCGCCAACCATGTCGTAGTAGTAGCCGGCGACGAGGCCGCTTCGGCTCATCGTGGTGGCCGACGCGCCGCTCAGGTACTGCGGAGGCACCGCGAGGATGTTCACGAAGCCGTCGGGTTGGACGACCGCAGGCGCGCGCGACGATCCGCCGTCGAAGTAGCCGTTGATGACCACTCCACCGAGGTTGTCGATGGCGATGCCCTTCGTCTCGAGGCCGCCGCTCTCGATGAACGAGACCCCCTTGTCGTCCCAGCGGAGCGCGGCCGACGGCGTGCCAGAGCCCACGGGAGACCGCACGGTGCCGGTGATCACGCCCGAGGAGTTGATGCTGTTCGCAAGGCTCCACACGATGCCGTCGTCGGTCAGGAAGTCCGGAACGGGCAGCAGCTCGAGTTCGAGGTTCACCCAGCGGGCGGCGCGGTAGTTGCCCTTCACGATCACGGACCCGACGATCACGCCGGCCTCGTTGATGTCGTTGGCATAGCCACCCTCGCCGAGATCAGGAAGTTCGAACCGTTGGCCGTTTGACCAAACAACCGGAACTCCGTAGGGCCCCGACTCTTGGAACTCCGTGCCGATGATGTCGCCGTTCGAGTTGATGGCGACCGCGTACCCACCGCGTGGGCTCGGGATCTCGACAGGCGCCGAGGTCGGTGTCTGCCAGAGCACGGGCACAGACGCACCGAACCCTTCGCGCTCGACCCGCACGGATCCGACGATCACGCCCGAGGCGTTCACATCGGACGGCGAGCCGCCGAGGCCGAAGTCGGCGAGTTGCTGGAACGGGACATCGGCGTTCGCCGAAGGAACGAGGGCGGCGATGACCGCCGCCGAGATCACGCCAAGAACACGAACCATGAGGACCTCCGGTATGGAAACCACGTCGGGTTTCGCTGGCTGTCGAAGAGATGACGCGCGGGGGGCAGCCAGGACGGCCCGAGCGTGAGGGCCATTTCGCAAGCAGGCGCGGGGAAGATGCGAAGCAGCCTGCTTGAAACTGCAAGAAGCGCATCTCCCTCCCCTACTTCTGTCATCGGGAATGCACTACTGCGATTGCGACAATTCCAACTCGACTGAACGATGACACGAGTGCGCGAGGGCGACGCCGATCACACACACTTCGGTGCAACCTTGGTCAGTGCCTGACTCACGGATTGCGCGCCACTCGGAAGCCCGTCGACCCGCCAAATTCGGCGGACTGAATTTCGTACCGACGCGAAGACCGACAGAAGCCTTCCTCATAGTTGAAGTAACTGCCGCGCGCGATGCGCGATGTTCCCGACTCTGGCCCTTTGGGGTTCGTCTTTGCCGAGCGGGTGTAGTCGCCGTACCAGTCGTTCACCCACTCCCACGCATTGCCGATCATGTCGTGGAAGCCGAGCGCATTTGCTGCTTTTGTGCCGACGGGCTGCTTACGGCCTGCTGAGTTTCCGAGGTGCCACGCGATCGCGTCGAGTTCTCCGTAGCGCGGCGCATCGACGCCCGCGCGGCACGCATACTCCCACTCGGCTTCGGTCGGCAGGCGCATGCCGAGTTTGCTGCAGAACTCGGCGGACGTGGTCCATCCAGCCGTGATGGGAAGTCCACTGCGCGAGTCGGGCGCAGGGGCCGATTCGTCGCCAATTGCGGTGGTGGTAAAGGTGATGACGCCCCCCGGACCGGCTTCTGCCTCCATACGGCTCTCGACCGCACTCCCCTGCTGATCGACGAGCTGCACGCCGCCGCTCACCACGATCGTCGCGCCGCCCCCGACCTCGACCGCTGCGCCTTCGACCCCCGGCTGCACGCGCTTCGATCCGGTCTTCTCATTTGAGCCTCGGACCTTGTTCCACTCCTCGCGCGTCACTTCGTACCGACCGAGGTAGTACGGATCGGTGAGCGTCACGCTGTGCGCGGGAACCTCGTTCGCGACGGCCTCTGCGTCGCCAGCGCTCTTGCCCATCTTGAACTGTCCCGGCGGGACCAGCAGCATTTCAATCCCCGAAGCCTTGTCGCGCACGCGCCACGGGAGGCCAGTCCGCGCGATGGCGTCGCGCATCGCCGCATCGGTGACGACCTTGGCGTCGACCTCGCGCTCAATGACCTCGCACCAGTCGGGCGTGGACGACGCGCTCGCCGTCGTGGTTGGATCAGCGCTCGCCGTCATGGTTGGATTAGCGCTCGCCGTCGTGGCTGTAGCGACGCTGACGGTCGTGGCCACAGACGCGCTCGCAACCGTTGCGACGGAAGCGCGCGCGACAGGCGGGATATCCATGCGTGCAGCAAGCACATTGGCGGGAAGCGGTGCCGACAGCGTCGTCGCAGCCGGACTGTTCTTCATGAACATTGCGTACCAGACGCGATCAAGGTCGTCGATCCGTGCGCGAAGCCGGTCGCGCAGCACCTCGCGGCGGTCGGAATTCATGTCGCGCGTGAGGAGGACGCCGGTGCGGCTCACGACCACGACATCCTCAAGAAGGCGCAGGCCGAAGCGGTACAGCGCGACGGCGGCCTCGTCATTGAGCGATTCGGCTTGGCGCATCGTGTCCCTCAGCATGTACAGCGTGCGGAACTGCACGAAGCCAGCCATCGCGAACGCCTCGACATCCTTCTCGCGGTACGCCTGCGAGGCGATGAGCGTGTTCTCGAACTGCGGTGGCACGATGACGCGGTCAACCACATGCACCACGCTGCCGCCGACGGCGATGTCTCCCGCGACGATGCGCGCCTTGAACGGCTCCTCCGCGGAGCGCGGGACGCCGCCGGAGCGCATGCGGTAGACGAAGACCGTGCCGTTTGAGAGGACATCGAGCACGAACCGGTCGTTGTTCTCCGAGATCATCGCCGGACCGCGCTCCCCATCGTTGAAGTCGAAGCCCCAGGCCTGGAGCTTCGGGAGCGCATGCCAGTCGAGCAAGGCACGCAGCACGTCGCGGTTCTTCGGGTCGAGGATCGCGGACCGCTCCGCGTCGGAGAGGCGTGCGAAGGCGTCGTTGGTTGGAATGAAAAGTGTCCAACTGCGCTCAGGTTCTCGCTGCGCCCAGTCTTGGTCGGCGCCGCTGGCCTCCACCGCGGCGACGAACGTCGAGAACCGACCATCCGGCACGGCGCGAAGGGCCGCAAGCAGGTCCGCGGGCGTGGCCTCCTTCATCTCCATCTTCATCTTCTGCTCGGAGCGCTGCTCCTTTGGAAGCACCACTCGGTCGAGCACGTGGATGACACCGTTGCTGCAGCCGATGTCAGGGCGCACCACGCGCGCGTCGCCGAAGCGGAATCCGCCGTCGTCCGCGCCGATCGACTCGCGGTCGCCCGCGGCGGTGCGCGCCATCTGCGGGACGTCGATGTTGCCAACCTCGTAGGAGAGCAGGCGACCGGGCACGACGTGATGGGTGAGGATGTCGCGCAGGCGCTCCTTGTTCTCTGGAAGAAGCAGCGAATCGAGTGTGCCCTTTGGGAGTGCGGCGAACGCATCGTCGGTGGGCGCGAAGACGGTGAAGGGTCCGGCGCCCTTGAGCGCGTTGACCAGCCCTGCTGCCTCGAGCGCCCGGGCGAGCGTGGTGAACTTGGCGGCGATCGCTGTATCAACGATGTCCGACGCCGCGGTCGGTTGCGCGATCGTTCCGCGCGGACTTTGGACGAATTGCTGCGCCATCGGGTGGGCGTGGACCGCAGCGACGGACTCGAGAGAGACGAGAGACGTGAGGGACACGCCCGCGACAGCGAGCGAAGAGATGATGCGACCAGAGATGCTGCGCAGACGGACGATGATCATGGGTTGCTTCCGAGCGACATGACGAGTGGAGAGACCGATGCAAGACCTTCAGAAGTCCTTCAGAAGTCCTTCTGAAACCCTCGGCACGCGCCAAACTCGAACGCTGTGCGCGACCGCTTTCGCAGTTGCGGGAACGCAGATTCATCATCGACGCGGTGCGGGCGTGTTTGAGGGTTGCCGTCCTACAGGCGCGTCATCGACCAGCGTCAAGACGCGAGGCGGCTCATCAAAGTCCATTTCGTATGACGGATATCAATGACATGGCGCGCGCATCCCCACGCTGTACGCGTCGCGCAACTCGTCGTGCGAGCGTCCGTATCGTACGGCCCGATGGCCACTTCACCCATTTCTAGCAGCGCGCCCGGCGAGTTCGATGTCGAAGATACACGCGTGATGGCGATGCTCGGCGATCCCGTGCGTGGCGGGCTGTTCGAACTCGTCCGTCGCGCGCGAAGTGGTGTATCAATCGCGGAACTCGCGAAGACCTCCGGCCTGTCGGCTAGCACAGTCACAGATCTCGTCGACTCGCTGCTTGAGATCGGCCTGCTGCGCCGCATTCGCGCGCGTGGGACCCGCACCAACCGATTCGCCGCGACGTGCGAGCAGATCACCATCATCGCCGATCCAAATCGCCCCGAGCATGTCGCCTCCGTGCATGCGCACTTCCGCGCAGCGACCGCCGACATCGCCGATGCGCTGGGTGACGCGATGCGCATGACCGGTCCACTTGCGGATCACCAACGCCGGATCGACGCACGCGTGAAACTCGACCTGCGCCCAGAGGAATGGCAAGAGTTCCTGCGACGCATCCGCTCGGTGTACGACTACCTCGACGACATCGCGGCAACTCGCCGCGGAAAAGCGCATGCGGGGCCGCATGGTTGTGACCATGTCCTCTCGATTCAGCTTGCGCCGACGGTGAAGCCTCTGCTGCCGTCGCCCTCGATCCGCGTGGCCAGCCGTTCGCGCCTGTGTGTGGCGGCGCAGCCGCAGGCGAAGCACGCGCTGCTGACACCACGCGAAAGGCAAGTCGCGACGTTGGTGGCCTCCGGCATGCGCCGGAAAGAGATCGCCGCCAAAGTCGGCATCTCCGTCAACACCATCGCCACGCTTCTCGCCCGCGCGTACCGCAAGCTCGATGTGCGCAGCCGCAAGTCGCTCAAGCAGCGACTCGCGCGGACTTGGTGAGGGTGAGACGGGAGGGCGCGGCAGCAGGTAGCCTCCCGCCCCCATGCCGCGCAAACCAATCGCTCTCCTCCATCCCGGACTGCTCGAGGCGATCAAGAACCTTGAGGCGATGGGCCTGTGGGAGTGCCTCCGCCGCGCACGGCGTCCACTGGAAGCTGCCACGCTCGCGCGCCGCACGGCGCGCAACGTTGCAAGCGTGCACGCAGCGCTTGACCTCCTCGCACGTGCGAATCTCGTGACCACCCTCAGGGCACGGGGACGGCGGCGCGCCGTTGCCTACGAGGTCACGATGCAGGAAGTCTCGGTCGTGGTCGATGCATCGGACCCTGCGCATCGGAAGATCGTGAACGATGTCGCCTCTTTCATCAACACTGAAATGGCGAACATCCTCTTCAAAGCGCGACGGACGATCGGCGCAACTGGGCCGAATACGTGGCACTTCCATCACTGCGGTCCGATGGTGCTTGATGATGAAGACATGAAAGAACTGAAGCGACGCATCGCGCGCGTCGAGGAGTTCGTGCGGCTCCTCGGCGACAAGCACGGCCCCGATCGCTCGGGCGCACCGCTGCGCTGTAACCACGGGATGGCGATCCGCATCGAGCCGCTTGCTGGGCACGTGCTGCCGCAGCCACATGTCGAGTTCGTGTCGAACAACACGGTTGAGGAACGAAAGTCCGTCCGCGGCGTTGCGCACGAAGCGCTCACCGCGCGCGAACGCCAAGTTGCGCGCGCGCTGCGCGATGGGCAGCCACGCGCGGAGGTAGCACAACGGCTTGGAATCGCGGAACTGACCGTCGATACGCTGTGCAAAAGGATCTACCGGAAGCTCGGCATCCGACGCGTCGCGCAACTCCACGACTTCATGTTGGAGTAGACCGAAGCGTCGGGCTCGCGCCGATGCAGTACCCGGTTCCGGGTACAACATGGAAGAACTCCCCGGGGACGCGGCGATCGCTCTTGCATACCCGTCGAGGCGACGGCACATTCAGTTCGCCTCCCGGGAGGCCTCCGTCCCTCCATCTCGAGTCGTCCATGCAGACCGCGCTCCGACACCTCCGCAACATCGCGTGCACCACCCTGTTCGCCACCGCGTGGATCACGTCTGCCGCACACGCCGACTGGTCGAACCTCGGGGGCGGCCCACGCACGAACGGCCTCACGAGCGCCATCGGCCCGTCGACGGCCACGCAAATCTGGTCGCGCACGAATATGACGTGCTTGATCTCGTACGTCCCCCTCATCGAGGGAAACCGCGTCTTTATGGTGCGGCAGACCTACGCGCAGGCGCCATACAACCCACCGCCGGGTGAGGCGCGCGTCCACTGCCTCGACCTTCAGACGGGCGCGACGCTGTGGACCTTCGACTGCCCGTTCGAGGCGGGCGACTGGACGACGGTCGTGTACGGCGCGCGCGATGGGCGCGTGTTCGTCGGGCGCGGCGGCAATGGCGCCAGTGCATCGGCACGCGTCCACTGCCTCAACGCCGCAACCGGAGCGTTGCTTTGGGTGTCGGCCGACGAGGTGAGCACCGGCTCCTACGACGGCGTGGTCTTCATGGACAATGGCGACCCGATCTTCGCAAGCAACACGACGATGCGGCGGCTCGACGCGCAGACGGGTACGACGGTCTGGAACGTCACGCGCACCTGCAGCGTAAGCGGCAACTGCGGCCCGGCGCGCGACGGCGATGCGATCTATCTCGACGAGATTGGACCCGGTGGACAGAGGATCTCGCGCTTCAGTGCCGCCACCGGCCAGCGGCAATACAGCAGCCAGATCATGCCTGGTTTCCTCAACCAGACGTCACCGTTCTGCGCGCCCGGCGGGCTCGTCTTCTACTTACGAGCGAGTAACGAGGGCCCGACCAAAGACCGCTTCTATGCGTTCCGCGACACAGGAACCGGCTTCGAACTTCTCTGGAGCGCGCAGGCCTACACCGAGCCGTTTGCGCGCCACGCAATCACGCCGGACGGTGGCGTGACGATGCTCGGACCAGATGGACGGCTGCAGATCCGCGACCAGCTCACAGGCACGCTGCGCGCCGAGTCGCCGAGCCCGGTGCTCAGCCCGAGTGGCTTCACCTCATCCCTGGTGGCAGTCGATGCGCTCGGACGCATCTTTCACAACAACTCGAACGGCGCGGGCGGATCGCTCGCCGAAATCCGGTCGTTCGACCCCTCACTCAACGAGCGCTGGAGCCTACCGATTGTGGGCGTCAGCCAAGGTGGACCCTCACTCGCAGCCGATGGGAGCCTTGTCATTGCCGCAACCGACACGGTGGAGCGCCTCTGGACTGCGCCGCCATGCGACCCAGGAGACTTCAACTGTGACGGCAGCATCGATGCCGCCGACCTGTCGAACATTCTGGCGTCGTGGGGCCCATGCGGAAAGGGTGCATGTGATGCCGATCTCAATGGGGACGGCGACGTCGGTGCGGCGGACCTCTCATTGCTGCTCGCTCGTTGGGGTTGACGCAGCGCGCGGTGTTGGACAGACGCTCGTGCGCTTCGATTGTGATCTTTGACTGAGAGAGAGCACGCGATGTTCGTGTTGGCTCTTCCTGTGATGAAACCACACTCGCGCAGCCGAACTCACCCGGCACGCTGTGGAGTCAGCAGCGTTTCGCCAAGACGCGCCGCTCAGCAGGGTCCAAGTCCATCGCCGCCTGGCAACCTGCTCACCGCTTTCACCCAACGCTTGAATTGCGCTTCATCGAATACGCCACGTTCATCGACATGCAAGTAGCGAACTTCCGGAACCTTCGACGCGATCGGCGGCGGCGGATCAAGCGAAGTGCCGCGAAAGAACGTGATCTTCATGTACTTCGCAAACGCATGCATCGCGAGAAACCAACCGTGGCCCTCAACGCCATAGAACGGCGAATTCCACTTCACGGCCTTCTTCGCGTGCGGCACGGCTTCCATGATCGCGCGATCGATGCGTGCGCCGACGTCTTGCTTCCAATCCGGAAGTGCCGCGATGTACGCAGCAACTGGCGCATCGCCGTCGCCTCGCGGAATCT
>JBEIJG010000051.1:0-12010 GCA_040380385.1 Phycisphaeraceae bacterium
GGTGAGAAGTCGGGTGAGAAGCTGAGCGTGGCGAGCGGCGAGCGATTTGCCGCGGCTATCGCGCACGACATGGAACTTGATCGATCGACGACCAATCGTCAGCAGTTGATGGAGATCGGTATCGAACTTCCGCCGATCGGTGGAGCGCCGAGTTCGTCGGAAGAGGTGCATCAGCTTTTGTGGCGGGTGATCTACGGGCTCGCGCGACTCGGCATATTCCTCGTCGATACGGAGCATCTTGATGACCGCGCGCTTGTGACGTTGCTTCTCGACCGCATTCTGAACGACAGTGTGCCCGACATTCCACCAAACGATGACATGACGGAATTCATCGGGCTTTGCGATCCCTCAACGATGGGGGTGGCTTCCGATCGGCCAGTATCTGGCGACGGCAAGCCAGATGGATTGATGGGGCCATTCGACTGTACAACCGAAGATGGAGATGACGAATGGCAGCCGTGGGGGCTTGCAGACTCGATCATTGGTGTCGAGGATCAGGCCCCGACAACCGAGCCGATCGAAGTCGTTCGAACGGATACGGACACAACATCTCGCTCGGGCAAAGGTCGCGACAGCATCTTGCCGCGGCCATTTCGCGAGCATTTTCATCGACCGCGTTCGGAAGCAGGTTGATCGAGCCAAACATCGTTGCGAGAGGTGGTTCTATCACGCAGTACGCGGGTCAACTCTTCAAAGCAGTGGTTGCAGCACCATTCGTCGAACGGGCGTGTGCTCGACCAAACGTTCGCAGCCACGAAACCGGAGAGCGAGGACGCGGACCTTTCCGAGCTTTCGCTTGCTTCATCCAACGGTGCATCACAACGGCGGCAACAGTGACGGCGATGCCTGCGAGACCGAGCGTCAGCATGCTGCCCGCATTCTTCGCATGCGCGTAGCCGGCAGCGCCAATCCAACCGATTGCGATCTGGACTGGTGCGGTGATCGCGACGGTTGTGCACTCAACCGCGAGAAACTTCCACCAGGGCATATGGAGGATGCCCGTCATCGTGAGCACTGGAGTTCGGGTGCCAGGAATGAAGCGAGCGAGAATCAAAACGATCACGCCACGCTCTTCCATCGCGTACTTCGCTTCAAGAAGCCGCCGCGGACCCATGAATCGCAGAAACCGTTTGCTGTGCACCAAGCGCGTGCCGAAGTTTCGGCAAACCCAGATCCAACCGGTGTCACCCAAGATGAGACCGAAATAGGCAGCGATGATCGTCGACGTCCAATCCATGTTGCCGTGGTAGATGGCCACGCCAGCTGGGATGAGCAAAAAGTCTTCTGAGATGTGAAGGCCAATACCGCAAACGATGAACGCGCAGAAGATGAACCACGCGCCGTACTGCTCGATCCATGCGAGCCACGGGCTCGGCTCGGCTGCGGGAGCCGTCGACGCGGGAGCGCTCGAGATCACGTCCGCGGCCTGAGCGAGCAGGTGGGGGAGCTGGTCGAACACGAATTCCATGGGTTTGCAGTCTAGCAGCGGGTCGGAACGATCTGCTCTGAGTCCGATGCAAGATCGCGCGACGGATCAGATCAACGCCGAGAGATCGCGAACACCGAGTGTTTCGCGGCACCAGAACGGCTCTGCGGCTTCAACGCCAATCTGGAAGCCCATGAATCGGTCACGGATATCGACTTGCTCGGGGAGGCGCTGGTTGGGGAGGTGATCAATGACCTGGGAGCGGTAGGCGAGGATCGCCGCTTGCTTGCGCTCGCGGTATTTGGAGATGTCAAAGACAAAGGTCGGCGCGGGAATCGCTTTGAGGTGCGTGCAGTAGTAATGAATGAGTCGACGGGGATGAATCGGCTCCCCTGGGATGGAGGACTTCGTCAACTTCGCGTCGAAGCGAGCGTCGCTTGCGATGCGGGTTGCCGCCAAATGATCGGGGTGGACATCGTCTGGGTGCGGTACGAAGAGAATGTCGCAGCGACGCTCGCGCAGAACTGCCGCGACGCGATGACGCGCCTCAACGGTGTGTTCGAGTTCACGATTGCGGAGGCCAAGATTGACGCGTTCGCAACCAAGCACGCGATCGGCTTCAGCCGCCTCAAGTCGACGCCGCTCGGGCGTTCCCTTTGGGGTTGGCTCGCCATCGGTGAGGTCGAGGACGAGCACGCGATGCCCTTCGTCGATCAGTCGGGCGATCGTGCCGCCCATGCCGAGTTCGGCGTCATCCGGATGAGGCGCGATGACCACAACACTCAGTGAGATCCTCGTGGCCGAGGAAGAAGGGGAGGAGTAGGCGTTGGTGGCACTCATGTGTTTGGCTCGTCTGTTTCGCGCAGTGCATTCAATCAGCCTCTGTCAGTTCGAACTGGTCGCCTCTCGTAGTGCGTTCTGGGTCAGGGCTGCTGGCCCGGGGTGGAGGGTGTGTCGCGTGAGGTCCTGGCGCGGGTGGTCTGCTCTGGTGTGGGCTGCATCGGCGCTGTTTCTTCGATCGCGGTTCCAAACGTGCGCGCGGTGATTTCACGGCAGAGTTCCGCGATGTAGGCAGCAAGTTCCTCGCGCAGTTTCACGTCGCCCTTGCGGCGTGCATATTCAGATTCGAAGAGCGCTCGGTCGACCGATGCGAGCGTTGTCCACTCATCCGCGAGAAACGCATCGGGCGCGGGCGCCTGTATCAGCGGAGCGAGCATCGCGCTGACCACACCCGTCGAATCGGGAAGTGCCGGCGACAGCATGCGTTCGATGCGCGCGACGAGCGATACCAGTGGAATCGCGCGTTCGAGCGCAGCGACATCGCGTTCGCACTGCGCGTCTTGATCTGAGTTTGACGACGGTTGACTCGTTGCGAGCAGCGATTGACATGCGAGCACACTTCGCGCAGTGAGATCTTGTGTCGCAGGGGCGAGCGCCGCGCGTCGTGAGGCCCAGCCGCCCCAGAGTGCGAGCCGATCGCCGCGCGGGCGATTCACCGCTTCCTCGACTTGGTCGAGTGCCCGTAGGCAGGCACAAAGTCGCGCGGTGCGCGCGAGTCGCGTGGCTTCGATTCCGTTGAAGTTCCCTGCACCCAACGCGATCGCCCACTGCGCACGAATTCTGCCCGCAGCTTCGGCCACGTCGCTTGCCCGACCCCCGGTCAACGTCAGCGCACGATCCGTTCGGCGCTTGAGTTCATCCTCATAGGGGAACGGCAAGGCTGTCGCGGCCTGCAGGTCGAGCGTCGCGAGTATTGCCTGCGCCTCGCCTCGCTTGAGCGGATCGAGCAGCACTTTCGCCGTCCGCTTCATCTGTGCCACAAAGGCACGGCCGGACTTCGCATCAATCGCACCGATACGATCGATGAGAAGTTGCATTCGTGCGATGCGCGCACGGTCCACGTCGATCGAGAGTACTCGGTCGAGTGCACTGAGATTTTCTGGATCCGCCGCGCGCGACGGGTCCTCGGCCATCGCAGCGAAAGCGACGGGGAGCGCCTTCGTTGCGATACGTCCATCACGGTCGAGTGCGCGTGCGACATCCTTCAAATCGCGGGGGACCTCGGCCTTCTCCGCCGACACGAGTCGATCGGCGGCAGCGCACGCATCAAGAATGCGCTTGGCGACCCTCGCGCGCGCGCGCTCGTCGCCTGTGAGTTCGGCACCAATCAGCGCCGCTGCTGCATCGGAAAGCGCTTGTCGTGATGCTTGTGGGAGATCCGGATCTTCGCGTAGGCTGAGCATCGTGCGTGCTGCCCGCACGCAAACTTCGAGGGACGAAAGCCGTGCTCGCGCGCTGTCGGCTGGAGTTGAAGCGCCGCTCGCGCCTGCCGGAGTCCGGATCGCAAGATCTTCAAGCGCGAGCGTGATACGCGCCGTTGCGCGCGCAATCGCCGCATCGGGAATTGGTCGCGGTTGTCGCTCGGCTTTCTCCGCGGCGAGCCACTCAAGTGTCGCGAGTGCTTCACGTACGAGCCGCAAATCCGACAACGCACTCGCCGAAGTTCCGCGCGCAACGCACGCATCGAGCGCGGCGAGGAGCGCGGGGCCGCCCGCGTCCGCAGCGAGTTGATCAGCAGCCTTGCGCATCGACTCGACATCCGTACGCGTCGCTGCACGTACAGAGTCCACATCTTTGCCATCGTCGACGAGCGGCCATGCATCCTCGATGCGGCTTTCTTCGACAATCGCGCAGAGTTCAACCAACGGCGCGAGCGTCTCCGCCATCGCATCAGCGATCTGGCGCTGCATATCGCGAGGCTTCGCAGAACACGCGGCACGCGCTCGGTCGAGACTCAACTTCGCAAGTTCACCGAGTCGCTGCGCTGCACGCTGCGCATCGGCCTGTGGAAGTGGCATGCCATCTTTCAATCGACGACCACTCGCGGTCGCATCCACGAGGGCATCGACGCGGCCAAGCATGGCAACCAATCGAATACCGGCGACGCTCGGGCCCGACTCGTTCCAAGATTTCGCCGCGCTGAGCTCGAAGAAAATCGCCGCGAGCCTTCGCAGTCGCGCTTTCGCGAGAGCCGCATCGCGCGCTTCGCCCGTCAAGCCCGCCGCAGCGCGCTCGAGTTGCGCGGCCTCCGTGGTCAGTTCCTGCGAAAGCTCCGTCGCTGCGTTCGCCGCGGGAAGCGTCGGCCCAGCTTTCGCCCCGTCGAGATCAAGCACTTGCGCGTAGGCGGCCGTGTTGAAAGTGCTGACCGTTCCACTGAACACCGCAGCAAGGACCGCGAGGGCCGAAACACCCCCGTGAATCCTCCCGCGAACGCCACCGCGCGACGCGTTCGAGGTGCACGTCGGCGCCCCCGTCGGCGCCCCCGTCGGCGCGCGATCAAGCCCACCAGCGAGCATGACGGCGACGAATCGAGCGATGCGCGCGTTTGATCTCTTCATTGCAGTCACTCCGCGGTGGAAACCCGATTTGTCTCTGCTCTGGACTTCAATCCGCCCTCACCCTCATCCGCGCCGGGCACAACATCGCCACCCTCAGCAGACTCTCCAGCCTTCATACGCGGCGCGCCGTACCAAATCCAACGAAGACAGAGCCCTTGCGGCGGCAAAGTTGGCCCCGCGCGTGTTCGGTCGCGCGCGTCGCGTATCTCCGTGATCGCACTCGGTTCGATCCGCCCGCGGCCGACCTCAAACAGCGTCCCCGCGACGATCCGCACCATGTTGTAGAGAAATCCGCTTGCACAGATCTCGATCTCCACGCGTCTCGGGGCGGGGCTTCGCACGACGCAGTCGTAGACGCTGCGCACGGTTGTCGTCCGGCCGTGATCAACCTGCGTGAAACTCGCGCAGTCGTACGTGCCGACCATCAAACTCGCCGCGCGCTGCATGCGATCAAGGTCGAGCGTATGCGGCGTCGAGAACACGAAGTTCCGATCGAAAAGCGGCCACGGGTTGTGGGGGTGGCTCGTGTGTTCGATCGTGTAGCGATAGCACTTGCTGCGCGCGTCGCCGATCGGGTTGAAGGTCTCGCTGACTTGCTCCGCTTCAACAACTTGTACATCGCGCGGCAGTCGCGCTGAAATCGCGTTTGCCAATCGCGCAACCGGCACACGGACATCTGCCGAAAACGCCGCGACTTGCCCTACCGCGTGCACACCCGTATCGGTCCGACTCGCGCCAACCACATCCACGCGCTGACCAAGCAACGCAGCGACCGCTTCTTCGAGGACACCTTGCACTGTTCGCAGCGGAGGCGCGTCCTTCGGCTCTTGCCGCTGCCAGCCGTGGAACGCCGTGCCGTCGTACGCGACCTTCAACTTCCATCGCGGAAGCCCGCTACGCGGGTGCGCAGCGCGCGCAAACCCAGCGAGCTCAGACTCGGCGCTTGAGAACCCTGCGGGCGTCAACTCGGATCGTGGAGGGTTCCATCGCGGCATGCTCGGCGAGTTCGCTCCATTCAGCGAGGACACACAGTTTGGAGCGTTTGGTTCGGTGCGTTTGGTTCGGTGTGTTTGGTTGAGTGCGTTTGGTTCGCGACTCTCAGTTTGGTCGTTCAGGTCTGGCAATCAGGTCTGGCAATCAGATCTGGACGCGCACCCTCAAGCAAGTTCACCGACCGAAAAGATCGCCGGGATGGAACATCCCCTTCGCTTCAAAGTACGCGAGCGCCTCGTCGACCGAACGGAAAATCTTCGTGGCGGTCTCCGTGATGAACGGACTCGGCGCCTTCTTCGGCTTCCACACGACGTACACCTCTTTCGTGTGCTCCCACGCGTGTTGCAGTTCGCGCTCGACACCGCTCGAGAGGCCAGGCGTGCCATTCGGGAGTTCGGGCACGAGCGAAACGATCATGTCGCTCTGATCGATGAGTTTGAAATCGCGCATATAGATTTGCCCATCGATATCGCCTGCGATATCGAGGACTTCGCGCACCGAAACGCGCAAGTTGCGCCCCGCGCGCCCGCCGAAACTATGCGCTTCGGTTTCGATCCAATCCTTGCCTTCGCGCGCGGCTGCGAGCGCGCGATCGAGGAGCAACTTCTCATCGACGTCGCCTGGATCGAACGTGATGAAGTGCTTCGCGAGTTCAGCGCGGAAGTGATCGATCTCCGCGAGCACGTCGGGCATATCCACAACGTGGCTCATCGGGAAACTCGGATAAACCTTGCGCATCTCTGGCCGCGTGATCAGCCGCGTCGCGGTCTCAACCGTGTCTTGCAATCGCCCGCGCGAGAGGATGAAGAAGTTGTTCTGGCAGCCCATCGCTTGCGCGAGGAGTTCGGTCGCGAGAATCTCTTCTTCGCGCCAAACCATGCAGTCCTTCAGCGTCGCGTCGATGTCGTGCTCCGCGTGCAGTCGTTGGTGCACCACCTCGACGTTGTCGACGAGGCAAATGAACATGTTCGGCTCAAACTTCGCGATCTGATCGAAGTCAAACGCGGCGAAGAGCCCGTGGCGCCAACGGAACGTCGCGTGGGTATTGACGACGACATTGCGGTGCTCGCTCGAAGGCAGGGTTGCGGCGATGACGTCTTTGAACGCCGCACGTCGCAGGGTCGCCAATCGCGAGATGGGGAGATCAAGGATGCGTCCGGGTCGAACGTCCGGCGCCTCGGTGTACATCATGTCGCCGAGGTGGAAGAGTTTGATTGGGTCGCCGCGGAGGTCCGCCGCGTCACGCACGGCCTTGAGGTAAGGCTTCTTGTCGACACCGATTTGGCCAGTCACGATCGCGCGCATGCAGGTCTCCGGGCCGCCGAGGATTCGGCAGGAACGAGAGAGTAACAGAGCAGCCCACGGCGACTGCGCGCACGCACCAAGGACGCACACGCGTCGACCGCCCGCACCGCGTGATGCACGCGCTACGCCGCACTCCTCAGCGCGTCCATGTTCGCACCCGTACCCGCCCCCGCGCTCACACCGCCACGCGTGCCAAGAGCGCAACGACATGCACCTCGACGGCGCGCCCTTCGCCAACCGCGTCGACCTTCTCGTGGGTCTTCCCCTTGAGGTTGACGCGATCCTTCGAAACCCCGAGGACCCGCGCAATGTTCGAGATCATGTCGGCTTTCGCCGGCGACAGTTTCGGCCGCTCGCAGATGACCGTGACGTCGAGATTGACAACCGCGTAGCCTCGCGCGGCCACCGCCTCACGAGCGCGTTCCATGAAGTAGGCCGAGTCCTGCCCGTCCCACGTTGGGTCGGTGTCGGGGAATGCCTGTCCGATATCTGGAAGTCCCAGCGCCCCGAGCAGGGCGTCCACCACCGCGTGGTACACCGCGTCGCCGTCCGAGTGCCCCACTGGGCCGACTGGATGATCGAATTTCACGCCCGCAAGCACAAACGGGCGCCCATTTCCCGCTGGTGGAGCGGCCTCCAAGCGATGGAGGTCGTAGCCGTGGCCGACGCGAAGATCAGGAAGTGTGTTTGGATGCATGGGTCGGGTCGGCGGAGAGGCGGCCTCAAGCAGCTCTCTCGAGCGGCTCTCGCGAGCACCTCTCTCGAGCACTTATCTCGGGCGGTTTGAGGTGGGCGAAGGCACCGCGGGCGGGCATTCTCGCGAAATCGCCTCACTCGTCCAACCGAATTCCCGAA
This sequence comes from Phycisphaeraceae bacterium, assembly GCA_040380385.1. Taxonomy (GTDB): domain Bacteria; phylum Planctomycetota; class Phycisphaerae; order Phycisphaerales; family SM1A02; genus QWPT01. The sequence goes on from JBEIJG010000051.1 coordinate 7,978, forward strand.
GCAGGGGGGCGATTCCGGCCGATATCCCCGCACCCCCGGCAGGCGTCCGGGTGGAGACGAACCACATGCAACGCACGACTCCGACTACTGCCACACTCGCCGCGCTCGCACTCGCGGCTTCGTTCGCACTCGCTGGGTGCTACACCCCCGCAGGCGGCTACTACCCGCGCAGCGGCGGTGGCTACACCTACATCTCGACCGAGTCGTCGCCGGTGACGATCACCGTCTACGACACGCGAACGGCGGAGCCCTTCTTCAAGATGGAGATTCCTGTCGGCAAGCAGCTGACGATGAACTTCCTCGAAGGCAAGGGTGACGATCCAGTGCTGCGCCCCGACCGCATGGTGTGGTCGTTGTGGGACGCCGGCACGATGAACGGTCGCCTCACCAACCAGTTGACGTGCCCGCCAGCAGCCGCGCGTCGCATCGCCTACGACATCCGCTCGACGCCTGAGTATCGCGAAGAGCCACCTGAGTTTGAGAACCGCATCGACGCCGAGCGCAACAATCCGCCGTGGTGGACGCCCGCGGGTGGTCCGCTCCCGCCGCCGGTCAAGTGGTACAACTGATCGCAGTGCGTGAAAAGCTTGCGTGAAAGCGCGCGTGACGACACGCGTGACGAACCGCGCAGCAGCACGTAGGCAAGCAAACAAGCAATTCAACAAGCAGCAGACGCCCGCATTTCGGCGCCATCGGAGTTCATCTCCGCTGGAGAGTCGAGATTGCGGGCGTCGTTCTTTTTGCGAGCGACATCAAGTTGCCGCGTGGCGAGCGTATCACCTCATGGATCGAGCGGCAGAGCCCGCCACAGACCCTGCCACAGAGCCCTTCACGGCCACCGAAGCCTCTCGCGCGAGTTGCGCGAAGGTCTCACCACGTTCCTCGTAGTTCGTGAACTGCCCCCAACTCGCACACGCAGGCGAGAGCAGTACAACGTCACCAGGACGCACACGTTCTCGCGCGGACTGCATCGCTCGCTCAAGCGTTCCGCAGTTGAGAGCGCGCGCGCTGCCGAGCAGACTCGGCGCGGTCTGTCCGATCGCATAAAGCCCCGCGAGCCGATCGCCGAGCGCACGAATCGGCGCAAGATCGGCGCCCTTGTCGTAGCCACCAGCGATCAGGTGAATACGCGAAACGTCGTCGAAACTCCCGACCGCAAGCAGCGCAGCTTCGACCGTGGTCGACTTCGAGTCGTCGAAATAGCGCACACCGTTGTGCTCGCATACGAAGCAGAGCCGATGCTTCAAGCCGGGGAACGCTTCGATGCGCGCACGCAACGTTGGAAGCGCAGCGGCGGCATCGAGACCTGCCGCGGCGTAGGCGGCGAGTGCTCCGCGAAGCGCGAGATGCGCGTTGGCGCGATTGTGGGCTCCGGGAATCGCAGGCTTCATCGCTTCGACCGCAGGCAACGGGCAAGGGTCAAGCGACGGATTCTCCCACCACGGTTCCGCACCGAGTTCAACCGCGCGCGCGGCCGCCGCAGTTCCCGCAAACGCCGTGATGAACCGCGCATCGCTCGGCGCAAAGGCTCGAAGCCGCGACTTCGCGTGCGCGTAGTGCGCGAACGAACCGTGCCAGTCGATGTGGTTCTCGAGGAGATTCGTGAAGACCGCGACCCGCGGCGACCATCGACGCGACTCGCCAAGCCACCACAGCATCGCACTCGAGAGTTCGAGGACCACGAAATCCTCACGCGAGATCCGTTCGAGCGCGCCAAGAAGCGAGCCGCCGATGTTGCCGCCAAAGTGCGCACTGCGCGTGTCGGATCGTGGCGAACTCTCACACGCGGAGTTCACGCCTGCAGCCCCATCAAGTGCCGCTCCATCAAGTGCAGCTCCATCAAGTGCCGCTCGAAGCATCGCGCTCGTCGTACTCTTGCCGGCACTTCCCGTGACGCCCACGATGTTGTGTACCCCGCGGGACGTGAGCTCCGAGACCGTGAGTCCGATTTCTGTCTCCACTGGCACGCCCGCGTGTTGCGCAGCGGCGAGGAGCGCGTTCTCCCAGGGCTTCGGCACCGCGGGATTCGCGATGACGAGATCAGCACTCGTGAAATCCTCGACGCGATGTTCGCCAAGCACGCAGTGAACGGCACCCGACGCAATCTCCGGTACGAGTTCACCAAGCGGCTTTGCAAGCTTCTCCGCAGGTTCGCGATCCGTCAGCGTGACCCGCGCGCCGCGTGAGACGAGATAGCGTGTCACGCCGACGCCGCCACCAAACTGACCCAGTCCCATCACGACGACGCGAGCGCCCGCGAGCGACGCGAGGTCAAAGTTGCATGCAGCATGCGTCATGGCGCGGTGGTCGCTTTCTCGGAGGACGTGGTTTCGCCGGTCGCGTTCGCCTTGGGGGCCTGCTCATCGGGCGCCTGCTGATCGGGTTTCTTCGCGCCGGTTGTCGCTGGAACGACCTTTGGTGGGAGCGAGAGATCGCCACGCTCAGTGTCGACAAGCATGATCGACTCAACGCGTGCCTCGGGTACGAGCGTTTCCGTCCCCATCACAAGTCGGAATCCAACGGAGCCAAGCAGTTTCGCGCGTTCAAACTCAAACGATGCGGTCACGGTCACGCGCTGCGGCCCAGTGATCGAGCCGACGCTGTCCTTCGAAATCTCGGTGAAACCGACAAACGCGCCGTATCGCGCGAACGCTTCCCGTGCGAAGGTTCGCACGTTGTCTGCGTTGAGCGACATGCCTTCCGGCGCCGTCAAGACGCGCATCGCCGCCTCGACGCCGGGTTCGTCAAGCGCGGCGAAGGTCGATCGGGTTCCGCGCTCGAGCTCGCGACTCCATTCGTCTTGCAGTGACGAACGACCGATCGCAACAACAAGCGAAAGCGCCAGCGACGCAAAGCCAAGCCCAATGCCTGTCCACGCAAGTCCGCGGCCTTGCATCGGGGGCTGCGCGTTGCGAATGCGATCGAGCGCGATCATGCCGAGCATCATCGCAAGCGCACCGGCGAGGCCAACACCGCAGCACGACGTGAGCAGCGCAACACTTCCCATCGTCGCGCTTGAGATCGCGAGCCAACTGCGCGGAAGCGGCTTAGAGCCGTTGGGCGTCGTCGGGGGCGTCGATGGGTGTTCGGGTGAGTTCTCAGAAGGCAAGGCCCGCGTTTATATCCCTTCGATGCAACTGCTGCTACGTCGAAAAAACAGCGCGTCTTTCGACGCGCCGCATGGAAGTTTCGAATGAATGTGCTCGGAAACACGCTCTGCGAATCGCAGAGCATGAGTGATCCAGCACAGGTTACGGGCAGTCGCCCCACGCGCCGAGGAGTTCCGCAAGGTCCGCTGCATCGGTCGCGCCATCGCCGTTGAGGTCCGCATCCGGGCCGCCCCACGCGTTCAGCATGACGGCGAGATCCGACGCGCCAACTGCGCCGTCCTCATCGAAGTCGCCCGGGCACGGTGCGACCGGGGTGCAGGTGATGTTCAGCGTGCCTGTTCCACCGCCCGAAACACCGCCGACGCGCACGAGGATGCTGTTGCCGGCGACCACGGGGAACGTCATGGAGCTCGTCGAGCCTGCGCAGCCGACGCTGTCGTTGTTGCACGCGACGAGCGACCCGAGCGGTGGGCATGCGAGCGAGTAGGCGGCAAGACGCGTGTTGAAGTTGGCCGTACCGCAGGTCGAAATCGTCATGTTGCCGGTGCACGACGCAGTGAAGATGTACCAAAGGTCGTTCTGCATCTGCGTACCGGTTCCATCATCGCACGAGACAGGGAGCGCGGTTGCGCTCGCGGTGGCGCTCGTCGAGTTGAACGGAATCGAGCCCTCGTTCACGAGCGTCGCGGCGTTGCACTCGTCGTTCGGTGGAATGATGACCGACGACACACCGACCGAATCGATGTACCAGTCATCGTCTTGTCCATCGACGAGCGCGCGGAAGCGAATGCGGAACTTGTTGTGCTTCGCATTGCCCGGCAACGTGTGCTGCCACGATTGGAAGGTGTTCTCATCGACGCCGTCAGACGTGATGGTGTTGATGACCGTCCAGTCCAACAGGCTGTTGAGGTACTCGACAACCA
>JBEIJG010000052.1:0-11963 GCA_040380385.1 Phycisphaeraceae bacterium
CCGTCCGTCGATTCATCGTCGTAGACGTACGCACGCACATCAACTTCGCGCGACAGAAGCACGCTGCGCACGCACGCTTCGATGTTCTCGCGCTCGTTGCGCGCTGGGATACAGACAGCCACGCGCACCGCTTGCGTCGACGCCGCGACGTCATCAAGCGCTGGCGCAGGCCGATAGCGCTTCAAATTCGCGATACCAACGAGCAGTGACTGCGCGGCAGCGACGAGCGATGCAGCACCAAGCCACTGCGAGAAAATGATCTGTTCAAGACCGAACAGTGGATTCGCGCCGCTCATCGATGTGCCCTTTCGCCCGCGTTTTCGCGCCTGATGTTCGACGCTTGAGATCCTTCCGAGACTCGCGCAACACGTGCCTCGCGCGCTTCACCGAGTTCCGCCGCCGCGCGACGGCCCGTCAGTCGGAGCCAAAGGTCATACATCGGATTCGTACCCGTGGTCTTCGCGGCGAACGCGCGTGAGAGCGGCTCAAACGCGGCCGCGTCTCGCGCACGAACAAGCGTCGCAAGCGCCGATTGATTCGCACGCATGACTTCGGTGATGCGCCGCTGCCACGCGAGCGTTCCGCCTGAAGCACAGTCGATCGAAGCTGCGCGCACGAAAATCTCCGGCTTCTGATCGACCCAGAACCCATACTCGATCGCGATCGAAACGGCGCGGTCGGGCGTGAGCGTTGCCGCCATTGCCGCCGCACCTGGTCGCGGAATGACGTCATCGCGTACATCAGCAAAGTGCCCTTGTGGTGTGAGGACCAGCGCACATCGCGGCTCGCGCGCAGCAAGTTCGACGAGATAGGTGCGCATCGCTTCAAGCGACGCCGCATCATCGGGATCAATCCCGAAGATGCCGACCTTCTTCAAAATGCCGAATCGCTGGAGTTCGTCGCGATCCATCGGCCCGTACGGAGCGCGCGACGGAAAGAACTCGCGCGCGATGATCAACGCGAGAATCGGATCCCACCAAGACGCGTGGTTGAGTACGACAAGCGCTGAACGCTCGCCGCGATCAATCTGCGCAAGCACCTCCCGCGAGCCATGCGCGAGTCGCACGGTATGAAACGCGCCGCGCACTTTGCGTGCGACCATCGCCGCAAAGACGCGGGCAACACGCGGCGACGGCTCCGCCGGAATTAGCGCGACGCTGCGAGCGCTTCGCGCCACGGCTTCGCTCCGCTCGTCGTTGCTGCGTGCATGTTGAACTCGCCAGCAAGCAGGCTTTCAAACGGCTTCTCGCGTCCGACGGTCGAACCGTGCTTGAGATCGGTCGCGCTACGATCGGGCGACTTCCCGAGCGATTCGCACGCGCTCCACGCGGCCGTGACGCCCGACATCATCACCATCGGTGTGCCTGGCCCTGGATTCGCGCTTCCGCCCGCAAGGAAAAGTCCCTTTGCGACGGAGCTCGTGTTCTTCGGTTTGAATCCGCCGTGAAGTTTGCCGTGCGATGCGAGGCCGTAAATCGCGCCGCCCGTCGCGTTGTACATGCGATCAATCGCGGCGGGCGTGAGACGACGCTCGACCACGATGTGTTCTTCGATGTCTTCCATGCCGAAGCGCTTCAACTTGTCGAGGATCACGCGGCGATAGCGCGTGAAGAGCGAGTCTTCGCCCGTCGCGTCCCAATCGTGGCGGTCGCGGCGGTACGGCGTGTGCACGAGGATGTAGAGCGCCTCGCCGCCTGGAGGTGCCTGCGCCGGATCGGTCGCGCTCGGGACGCAGAGGTAGAGCGTCGGGTCGCGCGCGGGATCGCCCTTCCGGTAGATGTCGTCGAACTCCTGCTGTGAGTTCCCCGAGAAGATGAAGCAGTTGTGGCGGAGGTGTTCGTAACGGCGATCGAGGCCGAGATAGAGCACGACGCCCGAGCACGCTGGCTCGTACTTCGCGGCGATTTTGCGTTGTTCAGCGAGCGCCGCCGGTGTTCCGACGAGGTCGGTGTATGTGCGCTGCACATCGCAGTTCGAGACGACGGAGTCGCAGGCGATTGTGCGGCCATCTTCGAGTTCGACCGCAGTCACGCGGCCGCCATCGACGACGATGCGCTTCGCGCCAACGCCGCGTTCCGCGCGTCCGCCCTGCTCGGTAAAGATCCGCTCGAGGCTGCGCGCGACCATGCGCGTACCGCCCATCGTGTACCAACAGCCATAGTCACCCTGCGCACTCGCGATGAGCGACAGAATCGCCGGTGCGAGGAACGGACTCGACCCGATGTACTGCATGAAGTGCTCGGTGAGTTGCGCAAGATGCGGTTCGCGCACCGACTTGTGCGACGTGCGCGCAACCGTCGAGTACATGCGCATCGCAAGCGCGTCACCGAGCACGCCCGGCTCTTGCGGCGGCTTCTTCATCATGTCGAGCACGCCGCCGAGGTCCTTGTAGAAGAAGACTTTTTCGCTGAGGCCGTACATACGGCGCGCGAAATTGAGGAACTCGAGGTAGCCCTGGCCCGGCTTCATCGCGGGGAACTGCCGATCGAGGTCGGCGGCGAAGGTCTTCGGATCGTCGCGCAGGTCGAGCACTGTGCCGTCTTCGTAGAAGCAACGCCACTGTGGATCGAGCCGCACGAGTTCGAGGTAATCCTCAACCTTTCGCCCACTGCGACGGATGATTCCACGCACGACCTCTGGCATCGTGATAATCGTCGGGCCCATATCAAAGTGGTAGCCCTTCTCGCTGAGGACGTTCATCTTGCCGCCGAGGTGGCGGTTCTTCTCGACGAGCACGACTTCAACAGTGCCCTTCGCGATCTCGTCCTTCCACTGCGTGGTGAGTTCGGTGGCTGCAGCGAGGCCAGCAAGGCCTCCTCCGATGACGACGATGGTGCGCTTCATGCGTGGATTTCCGGTCGAGGAGATGAGGTTGGCGTTACTTGCGCGGTCGTGTGCGAGTTTGCTTCGGAACGCGGACGCGTGAGTTCGTTGGAAGGTGGTTCGTGAGATGCAGTCGCACGCGATTCTGTGTTGATCCCGTCGGTCGGGTCGATCGCGGCGGTTGCCGCGGTTGCATCGATCGCAAGCGCAGCGCGGGCAGGCCGCGCAGGCCACGCCACGATGCGCGAGAGCCAAGCGACCGCGCTCGGTGCGGGCTCTTCGACCGGCGGAGCGAGGAAGCGCGAGGTGCGCGTGACCGTCACTTCGCGTGTCAGAGCAAGGAGCCCCGATACGCCGCGTGAGACGCCCCAGCCGCTTGCGCCGTGACCACCAAGCGCGATGCCTGGATGCGCGGAAGGCAGCAGCACCGAGTTGAAGTGGACGAGGCTCGATCCGCAGGAAGCGATCGCGCGCTCGACTTCGGCGCAACGGGCACGCGTGGCGCGCGTCCAGACGCTGGTCGCGAGGTACTGGCCGACCTGCGCGTGCAGCGTGAGCGCTTCCTCGAGTGAATCCACTGCGCGCACCGCGAGCGCGGGACCGAAGTGGCGACCGAAGAAGAGCTCAGTTTCGACGGGGCAATCGAGAACCGCGATCGGCCGCATCGCGCGACCATCGGTTGGTTCGAGCGCACCTGTAATCGAGCGACCGCCAACGGCGAGAGCGCTGACCGCCGCCGCGTGGGTGGCTTTCGCGGCGTGTGCGTCGACGAGTCGGACGCGTTTCGCGCCCGCGACGAGGCGGGCGAGTTCATCGGTGAACGCTGCGAGTGCCGGCCGCTCGACGAGCGCGCGACGAGGCGCCATGCACGTTTGCCCCGCGTTTCCTGTGAAGCCGAGGAACACCGCACGCGCGGCAGCACGCGCATCGGCGTCGGCGAGGACGAGCGCCGTGTCAGAACCCGAAAGCTCAAGCGTGGTCGGAAGGAGTTTCGACGCGCAGACTTCGGCAATCGCGCGGCCGACGGCCGTCGAACCCGTGAAGACGACGTGGTCGAAGCGCTCATCGCGGAGGATCCGCGCGCCCTCTTCACGCGACGCCGCGCGGGTTTCGATCGCGCCGCGCATCGACGGGATACCGTCCGTCGCGGCCATCGCCAGTTTGAGGAGCAGCGCTTGGGTGCGCGGTGCGCGCTCCGACGGCTTCACGACGACGGAGTTCCCCGCGACGATCGCCTGCACAAGTTGAATGCCGAGCAGTTGCACGGGGTAGTTCCACGTCGCAATGACGAGAACGCGCCCGACAGGGAAGCGCCGACGCTCGACCGCGTGACCGAGTCCGAAGAGCCCGCCGCCGCGGACGCGCGTTGCGGCGAGCAACCCGCGGGCATGACGGAGGTGCCAGTTGCAACTGGCGATCAGGGGCAAAATGTCGGCCGCGAGCGCCTCGAAGGTCGTCTTCCCGACCTCGTCCGAGGCGAGCGCGCAGAGCGTCTCGTGGTGCGACTTCACGGCATTGCGGAAGGCGCGAAGCCAGCGCAGGCGATCGGGGAGCGACGCGGGTGTATGCGACGCGGGTGTATGCGACGAGGGTGTATTCGCCGAGGGCGCGCTCGGAACGGCCGCGGCGGTCAAGATCGCTGGCGTGGCGGCGGATGTAGAACGGGAATCAGCCATCGGGGACTGCACGTGCGAATTGCCCTCGCGAAGTGCCCTCGCGAAGTGCCCAACTGAACAACCATCGGGCGCGCAAAGTTCGCGTTGTGCGGTCGCTAGATTCGGCGCCCGACAACTTTTTTGCAAATGCGCGAATTCGCGTGAACCTGTCCGAATCCAGCCCCGCGACGAGTCCGAAACGGGCCCCATGATCGCGAACGCCCCTCGATCCTCGACCCCATCCTCCACACCATCCACGACCGATTCCGCCCGACGCTCCACCCCACGCAACCGGGGTGCTGCCTCCGTCGCCATCGTCGGCGCTGGCCCAGGCGGACTTTCGGTCGCCATGCTCCTCGCAGGAGCGGGGCTCGACGTCACGATCTTCGAATCGCAGCCGGTGATCGGCGGCCGCACGCGCCGCCTCGAGGCGGGCCCCTACTCGTTCGACTGCGGCCCGACCTTCTTCATGATGCCGTACGTCCTCGAGGAGATCTTCGGATCGGTCGGCATGGCAACGAGCGACTTCGTCGAGATGAAGCGCCTCGACCCGATGTACCGGCTCCTGATCGGGAACGATCGCGGCACGAAGCCAACGCAGATCGATACGACCGGCGACCTTCAGAAGATGGCCGCGCGCCTGAACGCGGTGCAGCCAGGCGATGGAAATGCCTTCCTCCGCTTTATCGCCGACAACCGCAAGAAGCTCGCGCTCATGGAGCCGATCCTGCGCAGCCCGATCCGCGGACTCAGCGATCTGATGACGCTCGACGCGATGAAGGTCGCGCCGGTGCTCCGCCCGTGGGAGTCGATCTACACGCACCTCACGCGGTACTTCAAGAGCGAAGAGTCGCGCCTCGCGATGAGCTTTCAATCGAAGTACCTCGGCATGAGCCCCTTTGAGTGCCCGAGCCTCTTCTCGATTCTGCCGTTCATCGAGTACGAGTATGGCGTGTGGCACCCGATCGGTGGCTGCAATGCGCTCGTCGCGGCGATGGCCGAAGCGTGCTCGCGACTCGGCGCGCGCATCGAGACGGCATGCCCCGTGGAACGCGTCATGTTTGAAGGAAAGCGCGCATGCGGCGTCGTTGTCCGCGGCCAAGAGCAGCGCTTCGATCACGTCGTTGTCAACGCCGATGCGACGTGGGCGATGAAGAACCTCATCCCCGCTTCGCTGCGCCGCGCGGATCAGCAAGATGCCGCACTCGACGCGAAGCGCTACTCCTGCAGCACGTTCATGCTCTATCTCGGGATGGAGGGTGAGGTCGACCTCCCCCATCACACGATTTACACCTCGACGAAGTATCGACAGAATCTCGCCGATATCGGCGAAGGCCGGCTCTCCGAAGACGCGTCGTTCTATGTGTGCAATCCAAGCCGCATCGACCCAACTCTCGCGCCTGCCGGCGACAGTTCGCTCTACGTGCTCGTGCCAACTGCGAACACCAAAGCAGCGGCCGACGGTGCTCCGATCGACTGGAAGACGATGGGGCCGCGCCTTCGCGAGGAGACGCTCCACCGCCTCTCAACCGTCATGGGCATCCCCGATGCTGCGCGCCGCGTGAAGGCGGAGATCATGTTCACGCCCGACGATTGGCGCGCGCAGAACATCAACCACGGCGCGACGTTCAACCTCGCGCACAACATCACCCAGATGCTCCACTGGCGTCCGCAGCACAAACTCCAGGGATTCGACAACCTCTGGACGGTCGGCGGCGGAACACACCCGGGTTCGGGACTGCCGGTGATCTTCCTCGCGAGCGAGATCACGAGCCGTCTCCTCTGCGCCGAGTGTGGCGTGAAGAGCCCGCTCGATGCGCCGCACACGCGCCGCGTGGACGCGGTGCTTCCGCGCGAACGTGGAGGCGTGCTCGCAGGCGTGTGACGGAGTGGCGGGCGCGGAGCGCCTCAAACCGTGCCGCGCAGCGACCGCCTTGCTCCCGCTCGTACCCGCGAACTACCCGGCACCGACGACGGTGCTTGCAACTCGCGCCGCGCACAGAACTTCGAGCAGCAACCAGCGGTACCCGGTACGGACCCGCTTGCACCCGCTCGTACCCGCGAGCTACCCGGCACGGTTCGAACGACGCCAAGCACACCAGACCGTGCCGCGACAACCCGTGCCGACAAACCGTGCCGCGCAGAGACCGCTTCGTTCCCGCTTGTACCCGGGAGTTACCCGGCACCGGAGCACACACATGCAAGACATGCGCGCTTCGCGGCTTACGTTACTCACATGCGGTGCCGGGTACGCACCCGCTTGTACCCGCTCGTACCCGCGAGCTACCCGGCACGGTTCGGTTCGCTAGCGTCGCCCTCCGAACCCGCGGAACCCGCCGCCAAATCCGCCCGAGCGTCCGAAGCGACCACCACCACTGTCGCTTCCCCAACCAGAGGAACGGTCAGAATCGCCGCCCCAACTGCCGCCCCAACTCGATGATCGACCAGAGTCACCGCTGCGATCAGAGAAGCCGTCGCCGCCCGACTGCCAGCGGCTCGCATTCGAGCTGCGCCAGTCACCGTCAGAGCGCGTTGCCGCTTGTTGGCTCAACGAGTCGCGCGTCGCGCTGTCATTGACGTTGTTCCAACCCGACGAAGACGACTTGTCGTACTGCTGCCACGAGCTCGAACTGTCGTTGTACTTGTACACGTTGCCATCGTGCGATGCGTACACGTTGTTGCCCGTCGCGACGGCGGTACCTTCTGACCCCTTCGCAACACCCCACGTGCCGTTGTCCGTCTTCACGCCAGCAACCGACGCGCTCTCGCCCGTCTTCGTGTTGCCAATCGTTCCCGCGCCAGCGACGGCGTCGGTCTTGCCGGGCGTACCAACCGCAGCAACTCCGCCGCGCGCGTAGTTGCCCGTTGTTGGGTTGTAACCCGCGCCGCGCGCGCCAGCAGCCCAGTTGCCCGTGTACGCGTTCTGCACCACACCGCGTTGCCCCGCCGCGCGCGCGCCGGTTGCCGAGTTGTACGCCGTACCCGTGTGCGTCGCCCACTGATTGCCTGTCCACGCGTTATAGCCTTCGCTTGAGCGCGACATCGTCGAAACATCACCCCAGTGGTGGTAGACGTTGCCCGTCGTTGCAGCCCATCCGCCCGGACCCCACGCGTACGCGCCGTGCGGACCGTAGCCACCCCAGTAGGGTCCCCAGCATGGGTACGGGCCACAGTGCCACGTGCTCGCACCAATCGCCCAACCAACCGCCATGCCCATGCCGAAGCCAAACGCCCAACCCCCCCACGGGTTGTACGACATTGCAGCACCACAGCCATACGTCATCGGCACCGGAACCCACGCCGTCGTGCAGTATGGGTCGTACCAGTAGCCAGTGCCATAGACGACGACGCCATTCTGTACATACGCGCCGAAGTAGCCCGGCGTGTACCCAACGACGACGTACGTCGGTGTTGCGTTGTAGATGCGTACGAACGTCACGTAGTAGTACGGACTCGACGGTGGAATCGTGTAGAGAATCGGCGCGACCCACGGTGCGACCTTCCATGGCCCAGCCATGGATGTTGCCGTGAACCACACACCCTTCTCAACCGCCCAAAGCGTGTTCGAAGCAGTGCGGAAGACCGGCGTCGAGCAATTCGAAAGCACTTCGACCGATCCTGAGCCGCTCGTGCCCTTGATCTTGGTCCACTCGGCTTTCGTACCGATCAACGCTGGTGTGGGAAGCGTTTCGGTTACGGGAACGCGCGCCATTTGCGGCACGGTGTTCGCGATCGCGGCCTCTTGCGCTTGCGCAGTGCCTGGAATCGACGAGAGCACATTCTCCTTCGGGCTGTCATGCGGAATCAGCATGAACGCCGTTGGAAGTTGATTCGGTTCGACGTAGGTCCATGGTCCGCTCAACCCACTCGAGGTGAACCAACGACCAGAGACGAGGACGTAGCACGCGTTCGTCGCGTCGAGGCGGAAGATGTTCGCGCTGGTGTTCGAGATGTACGAAAGGCCAGTCGTCGTGATCGCAGTCCAAGTCGGCGCACCCTCGGTGACCAGGATCTCCGCGGGTGCAGTCGAAACAACAATCGTAGGCGTAGACGTTGCGAGCGAAACCGTCTGCGACTGATTCGACTGACTTGACTGCATGGCCGTATCGGTCGAACTCGGCGCGAGCAGATTGATCGATGGTTGCGACTTTGCCCACGTTGCCGCAGTCGCGAGATCAGCTGTTGAAGTACCGACCGACCACGGACCTGCGAGCGAGCCCGCGGTCATCCAGCCGTCGGCGATCTTGAGCCACCAATTTCCGGCGGCATCCTTCGCAAGCAGCATCGGCGTATTGAGGACGCGCTGAAGGCTCGTGCCGGGAATGGTTGCGAAGGTCGGTTGACCTTGGATCGGTACAAGCACCGTTGGCGATGAGACGATTGAGAGCGCAGGCGGATTGTTGAGAAGCGGCGCAACAGGCACACTCGGCGCGGCCGCCATCGATGGCACCGCTGCCTCGAGACGATCGAGCGCGATGTTGAGCGACTTCCCGCGGCTTTCTTCCGTGATCTCGCTCGTGATGCGGTCCTGCGACGCAGGATCCGTCGGCAGCGATACGCCCGTCACTTGCACATCACTCACGCGCACGATGCGGTTCAACTTGTTGACTTCGGTCTTCGCCGTGAACGCCATCGTGCCGAACTCTTGCGATTGGCTGCCGACCTTTGCGATGGAAAGCGCGCACGTTCCCGTGAGCACATGTCCACTCCACGATTGGAAGTTCGGCGGATAGATCGTGATCGCATCGCTGCCGATCGTGAAGACGCGCGGGAACGAATCTTCGCGCGCGTCTGGCGCAGGAGTTGCGACAGGAATCGTGGAGTTGTTGACCGACGTCGTCGAAGCATTTTGTGGCGCCGCGACGAACCCCGAAGGTTGGTCCTTCGGCACACATGCGCCAATCATGGTGCCGCTCAGCGAAAGGAGCACAACGTTCGAGACGTGAACAGCGACTTTGAAAATCGTGGATGGCATAGAGATCCCCGTGCAACGGAAAGGCGTGAGGGCGGGAGCATAGCGAGGCCGACGCGCATTGCGAGCGTGAGCGACACACTTTGCACACCCACGAACGCGTCGCATGCGCCGATGCGGATTCCACAGCCCCGGCCCACCACTGAAACCCAGAGCCAAGATTCGCAGCCGAAATGGAAGGCCGAAACCTTCAGCCGAAACCTAGAGCCTCGTACGAATCGCCCAAAGATCCGGGAAGAGTGGATTGAAGAGCGTTGTACGGAGATACGCGGCGCCCGGACTTCCACCCGTGCCCTGCTTGAAGCCGATCGTGCGCTCCACCATCTTCACATGGCGATAGCGCCACTCTTGAACGCCTTCATCAAGGTCGACGAGCAGCTCACAAACCTGTCGCTCCGCAGGAAAGTTCCGATAGACGTCGAGCAAAACTTCCTGCATCTCCGGCCACTCTTGCGGAGGCTGCGTGACGTCGCGCTCAAGCAGCGCCCTCGGCACTGCATGCCCACGCGCAGCGAGAAAGCGCGCGAACGCGTCGTAGAGCGTCGGCTTCGGCCAACGCGCGGCGATCGCGCGATGCTCTGCACTGCCCTCTGGATTGTGTGCCAGGACGCGAGGATGCTTGTTTCCAAGCAGAAACTCAAACTCGCGAAACTGCGCGCTCTGGAACCCACTCGAACTCGAGAGGAAACTCCGGAACGAGAGAAACGACACCGGCGTCATCGTCTCAAGCACATCGACTTGCTGCACCATCGTCTTCAAGATGGTCAGCATGCGCTTGAGCGTTGCGCACGCAGGCTCGACCTCATTCGCGATCAAGCATTGCGCGAGTCGATCGCCTTCATGCAGTTGCTGCTTAAACCACAGCTCGTACACCTGGTGAATGATGATGAAGAGCATCTCGTCGTGCTCAAATCGTCCCGACGACGCATCGTGCGACGCGGGGACTTGCAGCGCGAGAAGTTCAGGAACTTTGAGGTAACTGCCGTAGGTGATTTGCACGCAGCTAGCGTAGCGAAAGCTGCGGAGTTGATCAGCGAACTGACGCTCGCCGATTCCCCCAGCGACCTCCGGTCGCGTTCATTCCCTCAGCGACCTCCGGTCGCGTTCATTCCCCCAGCGACCACCGGTCGCGTTCATCCAATCAGCGATCTCCGGCCGCGTGCATTCCCCCAGCGACCTCCGGTCGCGTTCATCCCTCAGCGACCTCCGGTCGCGTTCATCTTCGTCACCTGAATCCGTCCATTGCGCAAATCCCACACAACTTGCTGCGCACGAATCGGTGCAGGCTGACCCTTGATCGCGATCGTCACCGAGCGACCTTCCTCAGCAGTGAGCGTGGCGACGCCCGTGGTGACCGAGTAATCGAACTCGCCGCACTCGATGTCCTGCTCAGGCGTGCGAATGAAGACGCGGCCGCGTCCCTTCACGCCGAGCATCTCTGCGGGACCGCCGAGATCCACGCCGCCTTCGCTCTTTGCGTCCGTGCCGGCGGCGTTCGACTTCTTCGACTCATCTGGCCGCTTGACGATCGCTTCAAGCACATCGCATCGCATCGAGAGCGAATCATCTGCACGCAAGCCTGCGTGGAGAAGCTCCACGTCCTTCTCCATCAAAATGCGGAACACATCGTCGTACTGTTTCTCGAGCGCCATCCGCTCTTTCCAGCGGAAACGCGTGGTGCCGTCGGCTCCAAGCGCAATGCCGCCGGGTGTTCGAGCCTTCGCGGCCTCGGAAGGGTCGATCACCTTCGTATCCGCCGCGCGCGGAATGTTCACCAAGATCGCGCCATCGCCAACGACAAGGCCTTCGCGCGTCCGCATGTCGTACTCGACGTGCTCGCCACTCACGCGGAACACGCGCGGTTCGCCCGCGCGTTCTGCCGTTTCCCATTGACGACTCTCGATGCGCGCGCCGCCCTTCGCGATGAAGTGGTCGAACGTGCGCGCGGCGTCCGCCGGATCTGCGGCGCGGCCCTCTTTGCCGGACTTCGTCGACGAATCAATGCCGAGTTCAAGGAGAATCGACTGCGCATCTACGGCGTCTGATGTTGTTTCACTCGGCCGACTCCGAACCTTGACTTCGCCGCGAATATCGAGCGTACCGCGATTCTCCGCAACTTCCGCGTACTCCAGGCTCTCGCCCCACGAAGCATCGAGCGTCGGTCGACCCTCAGGCTCAGGTCGTGCGATTTTGCCGTCGGAGAGGGCGATCGGAGCGCGGAACGCGCGAAAACGTCCGGGGCCATCGCTGCGCGCACTTCGTGTCGCATCATCAAATCGAAGATCACGCAGATTGTCGGCGATCACATTGGAACGAACGATCGCAACGTTTTCTCCGGTCAAACGAAGTCGTCGTCGCGCGGCATCGCCAACGAGTGTGTCCGCGAAGACACGCGCGCCTTCCTTCAAAAGAACCTGCACGCCGCCCTTGGCTTCGACCGTGTCGATATCGATCGCGCCGAGGCTCTCGTCGCCACCGAGCATCCCGCCAGCTCCGCCGCGCGCGGAAGTTGC
>JBEIJG010000053.1:0-11886 GCA_040380385.1 Phycisphaeraceae bacterium
AGCGAGATTGCTCCATCGAACAACGGCTCCTCGAACAACGGCTCCTCGAACAACGGCTCCTCGAACAACGGCTCTTCAAACAACGGCTCTGCGCTCGACAACATCGTGGCGGACGCAGGACGTGAAGCCGCGCGTACCTCGAGTGAGGTGAACGCAGCAGTCGCAAGTTCGCCCATCACTGCAACGAACGCGCAGGACGCACAGAACACCCCCGCGACGACATCGCCGCCCGCAGCGAATCCGAGCGCGACGCCCGAAGCACCTGCGAACGATGCACAGCAAGCGCCGAAGAAATCCGATGGCATTAAGCAGAACGGCATCACGCAAGGCGAACGTCCCGCCGCGACTCCAGCAGCGAACGCCGGCTCGCCCGCAGGCAATCTCGCGCAAGGTTTGCCACTCGCCGCAAGCGAGCCCGTCAAGGCGCGCGCGATGCTTTCGTCGGCGCTTCTCTCGGGCGAACTCTCGCCGCTCGACGCGAAGCGATGCTCAGACGCGCTTATCGAAATCGGCCGCGTGCTCGCCTTCACGCCGGTCTACAACGCGAATGACCCGATGTTCTTCCAATACACGGTGCAGTCGGGTGACAGCCTTGAGAAGATCGTGCGACGCCACAAAATCGGCTGCGACTGGCGACTTGTCCAACGCATCAACAACATCAAGAAGCCTGAAGCGATTCGCGTTGGCCAACGACTGAAACTTCCAAAGGGACCGTTCAGCGCCGTTGTTTCGAAGCGAGATTACCGTGTGGATATCTGCGTCGGTGCGGGCAACGAGCGCGTCGTGCTCACCTCGCTCCCATGCGGTCTTGGCTCGGCGAACGGCACGCCGACCGGCAACTTTAAGGTGCGTGTTGGTTCGAAGTTGCTCAACCCTGAGTGGACACACCCGGTGACGGGTGAACACTTCGCAGGCGACGATCCGAAGAATCCCATCGGCGAGCACTGGCTCGGCCTCGAAGGCACAGACGCCACCAACGCGCAGCTCGCGGGTTACGGGATTCACGGCACCATCGATATCGACTCGATCGGGCAAGATCGCAGCCTTGGCTGCGTGCGGCTCCTCGCGGAAGACGTCGCGCTTGTTTGGGAGTGCCTCGGCGACGGCGCGATGGTCGAAATTCGGCAGTAACCGCCACCGACGGCCTCGCGCGCAGCCACTCAAGTGGAAAGTCGCAACTGCGCTGAAATCGCGGAAAACTCCGCGCGGTGTGCTTTTGAAGGTCGATGCGGTCGCACACGAGCGCGGAAACTTGCGGGTTTCCGACCGTAGCCCATGCTACATGTAGCGTATGCTACGGCCTATGACTTTTGCGCCCTGCTCGCGTTGCCTCGACGCTGCCTCTCGCGAACCTTCTCGCGAAATCACGCGCGTTGCTCGCACCGTTTCAATTCTGTTCGCTGGTTTGTTCGCCGTCTTGTTCGCACTTGTCGCCACTGCGTGCGGCGGCGAGAGCAATCAACCCACGACGACCGCCGCCGGTGATCCTCGCCCTGAACGCGCAAAGCCACTCGTTGTGTGCACAACAGGGATGGTTGGCGATCTTGTGCGTTCCATCGCGGGCGAGCACGCCGAGGTCGTCGTCTTGATGGCACCCGGTACCGATCCACACCTTTGGACGCCGACACGCACCGACGTCTTGCGTATCTTGGAAGCGGACGCGGTCTTCATGAATGGCCTCCTCTTAGAAGGCCGTGCGGGTGACGCGTTTGCGCGCGTCGAGGCGAGTGGGCGCCCAGTTGTGCGCATCGCAGAAACGCTTGATCGCCGCGAGCTCCTCACCGACCGCGAGAACCCGTCGCAGTTCGATCCGCACGTGTGGATGGACCCGATTTTGTGGGCAAAAACGGCCCCCGCCGTCGCGAGCGGACTTGCGAAGGCTGCGCCCGATCACGCGAAGGAATTCACCACCGCAGCGACACAGGTGCAAGATCGCGCGAACGCACTCGATCGCGACATCTCCATTTCTATCTCGTCGATTCCTGTCGCACAGCGCACACTCGTCACCGCACACGATGCGTTCGGTTACTTCGGTCGCCGATACGGGCTCGAAGTGCTCGGCGTGCAAGGAATCTCGACAGAAAGCGAGCCCTCGCTTGCAGCGATTGAGTCGCTCGTCGCTCTCCTCTGCGAGAAGCGCATTCCGACGATCTTCGCCGAGTCGACCGTCTCTGATCGCACCGTTCGCGCGGTGATCGAAGGATGCGCTGCGCGCGAACACGAAGTCAAACTTGGCGAGTCGCTCTACTCCGACGCGCTGGGACCAGCAGCATCCTCTGCAGCAACGTGGGAAGGCATGCTTCGCCACAACACGCGCGCCATTGCGAACGGACTCGGAGGACGCGGTTGAATCGGACGCGCGATTCTGCTGTTTCACCGCTCGTTGTCGAGCACTTTTCCTGCGGCTACGGCGGTGATGCCGCGGTCGTTGTGCGCGATGCATCGTTCACGCTTGCATCAGGCACGATGAACGCGATCGTTGGCCCGAATGGCGGCGGGAAGAGCACGCTTTTGAAGGGCTTGCTTGGACTTCTTCCTGCGACACCCACAGGAAGCGCGCGCTTTTTCGGAGGTTCACTCGATGCCGCGCGCGCGCGCGTCGCTTTCGTTCCGCAGCGCGCGGAGATTGATTGGAACTTCCCCGCGAGCGCCCTCGACGTCGCCGCAATGGGTCTCGCGCGAAAGGCGGGCGTCTTCCGATGTATTGGCCGTGATGGCCGCGACGCCGCGATGCGTGCACTGGAGACGGTCGCGCTCGCCGACGTTGCACACGCGCAGATCGGTGCCCTCTCGGGCGGCCAGCAGCAGCGCGTTCTTGTTGCACGTGCGCTTGCTGCCGACGCCGAGCTTCTTCTCCTCGATGAGCCCTTCGCCAATGCCGACAGCGCCGCCAGTGCGCGACTGCTCGCGACATTGCAGCAACTCGCGCGCAATGGCCGCACCATTCTTGCAGTGCATCACGATCTCGCTGCGGTGCGCGCAGCGTTTGATCGTGCGATCGTCATCGCGGGACGCGTCGTTGCAGATGGACCGCCGAGCGTATCGCTGAGCGGATCTGTCCTCGCTGCCGCATACGGAATCGATCTCACGACAGCAGCGACGACTCTGACAACTCCAACGACAACATCGACAACATCGACAACCTCAACAGCATCGCCACGATCGACCGATTCGCAGGCACAAGCCCACCGCAGCACCGCCGCGCAACAGTGAGATGACTTTCGGCGCGAACACCATCCTCGTCCTCGCGGGCTGCACGCTCTTCGGAGCGATTGCAGGATCCGTCGGTACATTCGTGCTCGCACGTCGCCGCGCACTTGTCTCTGACGTCGCGGGTCACGCGGCGCTTCTTGGAATCGCGCTCGGATTTCTCGCAGGCGAAGCGCTGGGGATCGGCGGGCGTTCGCCGCTCATCCTCTTGGTTGGCGCCGCAATAACCGCGTTCCTCGCGGCGATGCTCGTTCCGCCGCTCGCGCGACTTCGCCGCGTCGGCGACGACGGCGCGATTGCAACGCTCCTCGCTGGATTCTTCGGGCTCGGAGCGGTCTTCTTCTCGCTCGTGCAATCACATGGCTCGGGTTCGCAAGGTGGCCTGAGCAAACTCTTCTTCGGAAGTGCGGCTGCCATGACGCGCGCAGACCTCTTCATGCTCGCGGTTCTCTCGGTTGGTGTACTCAGCGCACTCCTCTTCTGTGCGCGTGGATTTGTGACCGTTGCGTTTGACGAAGATTTCGCTCGTGTGTCTGGCGTGCCCGTACGCGCGCTTGATTTCGCGTTGACCGCGCTGCTCGTCTCCGTGGTCGTTGCGGGCCTACAAATCGCGGGAGTCGTACTCGTCGTCGCGCTGCTCCTCATTCCGGCCGCAACCGCGCGACTTGCACCCGCGTCGATACGCCGCACCGCCGTACTCGCTGCGCTCCTCGGAGGAACAGCCGCATTCGGCGGCGTGCTCGCGTCACTCGCGACTGATTCGATTCCCACGGGAAGTGCGATGACACTCGTGAGCGCGACGATTTTCGCAGCAGCACTCGCCTTGGCCGCCTTGCGCTCGCGTGCATCACGCGCGAAGAGCACAGCGAGCAACATCGAGGATCTGCGCGCATGACCGCGTTCCTCTCGGTCGATCTGCCTGCAGTACTCGCAGCAACGCTCGCGCTTCTTGCGTGCGGAACACTTGGCAATTGGCTTGTGCTTCGGAAAGAAGCCCTCGCCGCCGACGCGATTGCGCACGCCGTTCTTCCTGGGCTTGTGGCAGGCTATCTCGTGACTGGCACACGATCGCCGTGGGCGATGCTCGGCGGCGCTGCATGCGCTGGACTTGCTGCAATCTTGCTTGCGCGTCTTGTGACGCGCGCCACAAAAACCGGCGCTTCGACCGCACTCGGCATTGTCTTCACGGCGTTCTTTGCGCTCGGTGTACTTCTCCTCGAAACGCAAGGCGCGCGACAAGTGGATCTCGATCCGTCGTGTGTGTTGTTTGGCTCGCTCGAAACGATCTTTGTCGCGTCACGCTCGGACGCGTCTTGGTTCGCAACACTTCCAACGTCCATCTGGACGTTGGCTGCCGCTGCCACGATCGCCATGACGACGACGGCGCTCACGTTGAAAGAACTCTCGATTCGCGCGTTCGATCCAGCATTTTCAAAGGTCTCCGGTGCTTCGCCTCGTTGGACCGACGACCTTCGGCTCGTCGCAACGACCTTCGCGATTGTCGCCGCGTTTGAAGCGGTCGGAAGTGTGCTCGTCATCGCGCTTGTTGCATGCCCCGCGCTGATCGCCGCGCCGTTCGCACGATCGGTGCGCGGACAGATCATCACGAGCTTGCTTGTCAGCCTTCCGATCGTGATCGTTGCGTATCTCGCCGCCGCGCACGCAGAGCGCATCTTTCACGCGCCACACGCGCTCAACGCATCGGGAATGATCGCCGCATTTCTCGCCGCCGCTGTTCCGCTCGCGCACCTTGTGCATCGCATCGTGTCACGCGACGATAGCGAAAAGGGCGGTCAAAACATGGGCGGAAGCATGGGCGAAAACGCGCGCGACCCGAAGAGCCATGATCTCAACCGCCGCCCGGCGTGATCGTCCAATTCTTGGACGTTGCACCGTTCGACCAAAGCGTCATGTCGTCCATCGCTTCGGGGGTCAGCGTCTCAGCATGACCATCCGCAAAGCCTGTCACGATCTCGCCCATATTTCGGCGACTGAGATTTCCCCAAGACGCGGGATCCTCGTCGCTGTACTGCGCGGCCCACGTACGCGTGTCGAAGAAGGGCGAACGAATGCGGAAATAGCCTTCCGTCACCGGCCCAACATCACCGCCGGGCGAAGCCTCTTGCCCACGCGCGCTCGCGAAGACCACCAGTTGCGCTGGGCGCGAAATCTCTGAAAGCCGCGTCACATAGAACTTGCCGAAGAGGCCAAGGAACGCGTTATTGAATCCGCCAAAACTCTCGTCGCCACCGACCCAAACGCTGTTGAGGCCGAAACTCGGAAACGCACTCGTTTGATAGAGATAGTTCGAGTAGTCGCTCGTCTCGAGTTCACGCAGCACCCGCTCGTGATCGCCCACGTAAAGCGCATTGAAGTCATGACCGAGATACGGCGCGAGCCGCCATGGCCAACGGTGCGCTGCAACGCCGATCGTTTGCTCAGCGATCGGGTTGCGCTGTGCGTCGTAGGCAGGAAGCCCCGACTTGTAGCCAGGAAGCAGTGCTCCATTGGCATCTTGCGCATACTGCGTCCACGCACCAACGAGATCGCGCGCGGCCGCGATCTCTCGCGCACGCTCGCTCGACGCACGAAGCCGCGAGAGCACAGGAAGAAGCGCCGCGACCAAGAGCGCGAGGATCGCAATCACCACCAAGAGTTCGACCAGCGTGAAACCCGCGAACTCCGCGATCTTCCGAAGCGGGCAGCGATGGACCCGGGCGTCGCGGCCGCGGCCCACGTGCGCTGACTCTCGTGCGTTGATGGGGCTTGTGCAGGTGAAGATCGACATGAGAAACGCGGGATCCGGCGCGAGAGCTTCCGACGTCGCGCAAGGTCGCCCGACGGGGCGCGAACTGTAGCAACCATTGCTCACACGGAGCGCACACAACCTGTGAGGCATACGCCCGAAAACACGCGCACGGGACGGCGAACTACGAATTTCCTGCATCACGAACAGATTGCGCATCGAAGAGCCGAGAGATCGGGCTACCTTCTGCATTTTCAGAAGACCCGCGACGAACTCACCAACTGGCCGATGCGTTCTCGATGGGGCTGAGTGTTCGAGAGAAGCAGGTGTTCGAGAGAACCAATGAATCGCCGAAACCTTGCCGCCATTTGTGCATTTCTTGTTCCGTCGCTCGCGCCATCGCTTGCGACGTCTTCGGCGCTCGCAGAAACCTATGTCCAGTCGTATGGTGCGCCTGCGCTCGACCGTTGGAACTACCCCTTCAACCCAACACCAGGTACGCGCATCACCGCGTCGACCTTTGGGAACGATCCAACCAGCGAACTCTTCGACAATCGTGACGGCCAGTTCATCGTTGGCTTCAACACTTCTGCCGACATCCCAACTGGGCTCGGCACTTCGACCTACCAAGTCGTTGCGTGCACCATCACACTGACCTACGCCAACGACTTCGTCGTCGAGTACGACAACACTGTGGATCCATACACGGCGTTTCTGCCGGAAAGTGATCCCGACTACGTCGCGGACGCCGACCCTGGCCAACCAATCGAAGTCTTCGGAGTCGGCTTCCGCAACGGCTTCACCCTGATGAATTGGAATGAGACGTCGCCATTCGCCCCCGCGGGCGCGAACGTGCTCAATCCGAGTGTTCGAAACGCTTTCGCCGTTGCGCGCAACGCGTCGGGAGCGTGGAGTGACATCTCGAACTCTGTACGCGACCGCATGACTCCGTCGCCGTTTGCGGTCGGCACCATCGACGGCCTCAAGCCGGGCGAACTCGTGCCGCTTGGATCCACGATGCGGTTCGAGCTTGATGTGTCCCGCGCGGATGTGCAGGAGTACTTGCGCGAAGCAATGAACGCCGGACGCTTGCGCTTGACCGTGAGTTCGCTCACGAAAGTCGTGCAACAAGGCGGGAACTACCCGCAGTTCTACTGCCGCGAGAATCCTGTGGTTGTCTTCACCGGTGTCGGCGCGGCAACGCTTGACATCGAAGTCACGACGACGTCGTGTGTGCCTGCGGACCTCGACTGCGATGGCGCTGTCGCTGCGGCTGATTTGTCGCTGCTTCTTGCTTCCTGGGGAACCACCGGCAGCGACGCTGATCTCGATGGCGACGGCATCGTCGGCGCAGCGGATCTTTCGCTGCTGCTCGCCTCGTGGGGCTAAGAGCCTCGCGGGGTTCAGAGCCTCGCGGGGTTCAGAGCCTGCGGGTTGAAGACCTGCGCGGTTGAAGACCTCGCGCGGTTGAAGACCTCGCGCGGTTGAAGACCTCGCGCGGTTCATCACCAAGCCAGCGCAAGCTTCACGCCGCGCGGTTAGGCAAGCCGCGCCTGAGGTCGGCCGTACACGGGAGTCAGCTTTCGTCGCACGCGCTCCGCAATGCTCTCGAGCATGCGTTCGACCTCGGTCGTCGCAATCTCGAGTACTGCCGCGATTTCGTGCACCGTGAGTTCCTCGGTGTATCGAAGCATGAGCACAAGACGCTCACGGCGCGTGAGTTCACGAATCAACTCTGAAACGACGTTTCCGTTGCGTGCTTGCGACGGCGAAGTTTGTGCGAGCGTGGCGGCGCCACCTTCGACACACGTGACCTTCGGGGAGACTTCAGCTCGATCCTGGCGAGTCATGACCCGTCCTTCCTGTCACCATCCATGGCGACTCGGGGAAGATAACCGCAGCGGTGGGTGCTGCGTCAAGCGGTCAGTTTGCCTGATTCATCGGAGTCGCTCGGCTTGTCGCAGCCCACGGCCGCCAACAACGAGTCCACGCGCGTCGCGCCATTCGTCCACGCGCGTCGCACCACGTCTTTGGCGCTTCAGCCCGCCGCGACTCTCGCAACAGAGAAGAGTGGCAAGAGCAGCGCGATGGCGACCGCGCCGAGCACCGAACCGAAGACGAGAATGAGGACCGGTTCCAACAGGCTCGTTGCCTGCTTCAGTGCCGTCTCGAGATCCTCTTCGGCGAACTCCGCGGCACGCGCGAGTACCTCGGGCAGGCGACCCGAACGCTCGCCCGCCGAAACCATGGACACCACGGTCGAGGGCAAAAGTGTTTCAGCACGGAGTGCTTCGACGAGCGTCCCGCCGTCGCGCAGACGCGCATCGATCGCATCCCAAAAGCGGCCCGCCCGTGGTGAGCGCGAGAGTCCGCGACAGATCGCGATCGCGTCGAGCAGGTGGATGCCACTCGCCAGCAGCGTTGCCAGTGTGCGACAACTCGTGGCGACAAAAGCCATACGCGAGAGGCGGCCAAGAACCGGCAAACCGAAACGGACGCGATCGATGAGTCGATCCCACGCATCGGAACGCATGAGAGCCCACAAAAACGCGCCACTGACGGCCGTAAGAAGCCCGAGGACGAGTCCATTCGACCTCACTGCATCGCTGGCACTCAGCAACAACTGGGTCGGCCATGGGAGTTCCGCGCCGCGGTCGGAGTAAATCCGTGCAAAGCGCGGAAGCACAAAAACGAGCAGCGCGATCACCACAACCACACCGACACCGAGCATGAGAAACGGATAACTCGCGGCCGCGCGGACTTGCTTGGCGAGTCGCTCGCCTCGGCGGAGGTGATCCGACGCGCGCAGGAGCATCGGGCCGAGTTGGCCAGTGGACTCCGCGGCGCGCGTCAGCGCGACCACGACCGCAGGCACCTCGCGACCGCGCCGACCAAACGCCTCCGACAGTGGCAAACCAGATTCGACTTCCGCTGCGAGCCGCGCCACGAACGGTCGAAACTCCGCGCGAACGCCCTCCTGCGCGGCACTCGTGAGAGCCTCACTGATCGGAACCCCCGCCTCCGACATTGTTCCCAAGTGGCGACAAAGCGCCGCGAGATCGCTCCGCCGCGCACGCGCTGTACGGGTGGGGCGAGCCTCCGTCGCGCTACCCGCGAGTCGCGCATCGCGATCGATCGCGAGCACGGTCTTTCCCTCTGACCGAAGCCGTCGGGCGACTTCCTGCGGGTTCTGCGCGATCACGGTGCCTGTGACTTCGCGGCCCTCGGCGTCGAGGGCACGAAAGTTGAATGTCGCGCGGGCTGCGGTGTCTGCGACCACGGTCGTCGCCGCACGAAGCCCGTCTCCGGTCGAATGCGCGAACTCGCGGGGATCCACTGGATCTCGCGCGTTTGACACATGCTGGGCACGTGCGTGGTGCATCGACATAGCGGTTCTTCATCCTCACGACGCCGTCGCGAGAACAACCTCCTCAAAGGTGGTGACGCCTTCGCGCACTTTCGCAAAGCCGTCAGCACGCATCGTGCGGTGACCACTCGCGCGCGCGACCAACATCAGTTCCTGCAGCGTCGCGCCTCGCGCGATCGCAATCGCAAACGCCTCGTCAGGTACGAGCAACTCGAACACCCCAACGCGACCGGCAAATCCAGAGCCACGACAGCGCGAACAGCCAGCACCGCGTGCAAACGTGCCGCCCGCGCCGACGAGTTCTTCGACTGCCGCACGCACCGACGCATCTGGTTCGTACAACTCGCGGCAGTGCGGACAAATGCGTCGTACGAGACGCTGCGCGAGAACGCCACGTACAACCGCCGCGACAAGAAACGGCTCGATACCGATGTTGACCAAGCGCGTGACGGCGCTCGTTGCATCATTCGTGTGCAACGTCGAGAAAACAAGGTGCCCGGTGAGCGCCGCCTGCACTGCTGTTTGCGCAGTTTCACCGTCACGAATCTCGCCCACCATGATCACATCGGGATCCTGGCGGAGCATCGCGCGCAGCGCCGACGCAAACGTAAAGCCTGCTTTGTCGTTCACCTGGAATTGATTCACGCCCGGCAGCGTTGCCTCGATCGGATCTTCTACCGTCGAGATGTTGCGATCGGTTCCATTCAGACTTGAAAGCGCGGAGTACAACGTCGTCGATTTGCCGCTACCGGTCGGACCAGTGACGAGCGCGATACCGTTCGGCCTCGCGACCACACTTCGCCAACGCGTGAGGAGCTCCGCGCCCATTCCAAGTCGCTCGAGCGGAACAAGCGCGGCGCGACTGTCGATCACACGAATGACGACCTTTTCGCCATGTCGGCCCGGCATCGTCGACACGCGGAGATCGATTGGGCGACCTTCGAGCATCACGTGGATGTCGCCATCCTGGGGAAGTCGACGCTCCGAGATGTCGAGGCCCGCCATGATTTTGATGCGGCTCGCAATCGCAGCCGCCATCTTCCACGGCGGATCGACTTTCTCAAAGAGTCGGCCGTCGACACGGAATCGCACGCGCAGTCGGCGATCTCCCGGTTCGATGTGAATGTCGCTCGCGCCATCATGCACCGCGCTCCAGAGGAGCCAGTTCACAGTCTTGACAACGGGCGAATATCCCGCGAGATCGCGCAGATCTTCGATCTCAGCGACTTCGCGCTCAACAACGGAGAACGAGTGTTCATCGAATCCGCCCACGATGTCATCGATGACGAAGACATTCGCCGCGGGAACATATGCCTCGAGTGCCGCGCGAATACACGCAGCGGTCGCTGCCACGATCTGGACATGCTTCCCCGTGCGACGACGAATTTCTTCGAAGAGATAGAGATTCGCAGGCTCGGCGACGGCGACCGTCAGCGTCTCGCGCACGAGAAAGAGCGGAAGAACAAGGTGTTCAAGCAGCCAGTCGCGCGGCAGCGTCTCAAGCGCTTTCGGGTCCGCGATGCGTGCGATGTCGCGCGCAAAGGGAATGCCGTAACTCTCCGCCACGGCATCCATCACCTGCTCGTCCGTTGCAAACTGCAATTCGACAAGTGTCTCGCCCAGCAGTTTGCGATGCCCTTGCGACTTCTGGTGTTCGAGCGCTTCCGACAACTGCTTCGGGGTAAGAAGCCCGCGTGCGACGAGCATCTCGCCGAGTTGGAGTCGCGGCAATCGATCGACGATCGCCTGATGTCGCGGAAGCGCGCCCATTAGCGCAAACTCCTCGCGGCAAGTTCCACGCTTTCAGCGCATTCAAAGCGCTCAGCAAGTCGTGTCAGTCGAAGTGCTTCGCGAACCGCGTGCTGCGGTGCCACGAGACGGAGCGCTCCGCCTGCGCGGGCGGCTTGTTCGCCGAGCCAAAGCAACGCTTCGAGCGCTGCGCTATCTGCCAACGTGACGTTTGAGAGATCGAGCACGATGCTCTTGGCGCCTTGCGAGAGGCGCTCCGTCGCCGATCGACGAAGTTCTTCAGGGCCGTCCGAAGCGAATTCGCCGCTCAAAACAGCGAGTGCAACGGGGCCATGGAGTTCCCACGAGAGCTTCATGCAGCCTTCCTTGCATCGCGACGCATCAATCCCTCAAGCGAGATCGGTTCGGGTGCACGCTCGGGCATTTCATGTCCTTCTCGCCCGAGCACATCGAGATTCGAAGCGTCTCCATGCGGCGAACTTGCAGCTGCATCGTGCGCAACAAGTGCGTCGTAGGCTCCGAGATCCAGTGTGAAGAAGTGCGCCAAGTACTCTGGATCAAACTGACGTCCTGCGAGCCTGCGCATCTCTGCCAGAATCTCTCGACGCGACAACGCGCTTCGATAGGTACGAGTTGAGCTCATCGCATCGAACGTGTCCGCGATCGCGATGATGCGTGCGACGTGGGGAATCGCTGCGCCCGCCAGTCGATGCGGATATCCGTGTCCATCGAAGCGTTCGTGATGATGGAGCACTCCGTCGAGAATCGTGCGCGACTTGGGAATATCACGGAGAATGTGATACCCACGTTCAGG